>CALBVZ010000155.1 GCA_937969445.1 uncultured Octadecabacter sp.
AATGCCTTCGCTCACTTCGCCATATTGGCTGCGACGTGTCCCTGAATGAACAGATTTGGTGCGCTTGCCCCATTTATTTTTTGATGTGCCTGTGGCTGTCTTTTCCATGTGCTGTCTCCTTAGAACAACAAAACCCCGACACCGGTAAAGGTATCGGGGCTACGCCCGTCCCTCTTTAGCGGCATGTTTAAAGTGGCCCGCAATCCGGTAACAAATCGCCACTAAATGTCGAATACGCCTGTGGTTGTTTGACGTCAACCAACCAACCTCAGGCCAATGCCGACAGCTATCAACACAGTTGTTGCGTGGGCTAACGACTTATTCATACTTCCTCGTGACAGTGGAGACATGAGTAAGGAGCTGTCATGTCTGCCCGTCAAAAGCGTTTTCCCGCCAATTATCGAATTGTCATACGCCAAGGGCCAGAAATGCTCGGCGCTACGATTTGCAACATTAGCATCGGTGGCGGCTGCATAATGACAGAACACCAATTCCAAAAAGGTGACTCGATCATATTGGATTACGCGTTTGGCCAAACCCGTGCATACGTAATGTGGTCAATGGAAAAACTGACGGGGCTAAAGTTCGAAAACGAACTCACCACGCAAGGGCTTCACCTTATCCGCGACCTGCAGAAAGTATCAGCCTAACCGTTTTTTGTGTCGCTCGCGTCTTCGTCAGGCTCTATCACATACTTCTGGAGCATAACGATTTGCGCCCATAAAAACAGGAACAACGCCGCTGGAAACGCGAAGGTTTCGATTTTCACCCAAGCGTCCGTTGACATTGTCCGCCAGACGAATTCATTCGCAATCGCCAAGACAGCAAAGCCCATCGCCAAGCGTTTGGTGAGGATCATCCAGCCTTCGGGCTCCATCGGGATCATGTCACCCATCACGTATTGCAGCAGGCTTTTCCCACGCATCAGCCCAATCCCAAGGATCACAGCAAACAGCCCATTCACGATCGATGTCTTCATCTTGAAGAACCGCTCATCGTTGAACCATGCGGTCAACGCGCCAAAGAAGATGACCATGAATGCTGTAAACACCTGAATACGGCTAAGTTTACCGGTCAAATACCAAAGCACCGCCATAGACGCCAAAAGGATGGGCACGAACACAATCGTGGCAACGATGAAGCCGGAATACTCGGTTCCACCAAAGGTATAGACCTCTTCTTTGATCCGCAAATAGATCACGAAGAAGACGATTGTTGGCCCCAATTCTAGGACCTGCTTCAAGACGGGGTTCACTGATTTTTCGCTCATACCAACCACCTAACCGCCAAGCTGCACAATTACAGCCCCCAAAGCGATAAATGCCATCAATATCAGGCGACGTGGGCCGACGGTTTCGCCCAAGATGAACCACCCAATGAGCGCCGCAAACACGGTTGAGGTTTCACGCAATACAGCCGCCTCGCCCACGCCACCAAGTCGCGTCGCCATCATCACGCCCCCAAAACTGATCCATGCGATCAACGCCCCCGCCATGCCACGAAATAACAAGGATCCAACACCACCAGGAACCCCAAAACGACGTGCGCGAAACGCTGCCAAGATCGGAAAGTCCAAGGCCGTCAAAAAGAAGAACCATGCTAAAAAGGTAAATGGATCAGGGCTTTGACGGATGCCGTAGGCGTCATAGACCGTGTAGATCGCAACCAGTAAACCACCTGCTACAGCCCAAAGAAGACCAATTTTGAGGCCGCGCAGGTCAACCTTTTCTGCGGCCATATTGCGCAGGGCCAGCAGCAACATAGCCCCTGACAAGCACGCAACACCCAACCATTGCAGCGTGGTAAAATGCTCTTGGAATAACAGGCTCGCGCCGACCACTGTAACCAACGGGCCGGTTCCACGAATGACGGGGTAAACCACAGTGTAAGCCGCCCGTTCATATGCGAGGGCCACGGTCAATTTATATGCAAAGTGCACGAGCATCGCGCCAAGCAAGATCATAAAGGTCGCGTAACTGGGCCAAGGCACCACAAACAGCGCAACAGGTGCCGAAATAACGACCAAAGACGCATCAATCGATCCGCGCATTAACCACGGATCATGCCGCCCCTTTTGCAAAGCACCAAAGACCGCATGTGCAAGTGCAGACATTAACGCCAACGCCATTGCCAGCCTCGCCCCTTCGGGCGTTCCAGCAATCGAGTTGAGCCAATCAACCATGTTTCTTAGTTAATCCGCGCGTTGCGCGTCAGGCGACCAGTCCGCTGTTATGGTGATCCCGTCTAAAAGGATGTCCAACTCATTCCCGTCCACATCGTCGATGAAAACTGCTTCAAAACTGTTGTAGGCCCACATGCCAACCTGCATCAGGCCAAGGCCACGCTCTGACCCGACTGACACTTCAAGTGCTCCGACCGGCTTTGGCAAATCACCTGCGTATGCGGTTAGTTCTGCACGGGATGCATCATCAAGAACGCCATCGGGCAACCTTGAGACCAGATCAAATGCTGCGTCTCGCTGGGCTTGCGGAACACCCCGCATTTCAACGTCGATCCCAAAACCAAACGGGTTTTCATGGGTGCCTTCAAGCGTCATCGACACCAAACCCGCCTTAAACGCCGCCGATCCCATGGAAACCTGCATCATGGAAGGTGAAGACAGAAACACACGTTCAAAAACGCCCGAAACCGTCAGGTTGTCGCCAGCATTATTGCTCATCGTCGCGTGTTCAATCACGATCATTCCGGCGTCTGGCAATTGGCGCAACAACACCTCAACATCTACGTTGGGACGACCTGTATTCATGCCGCCTTGCATCTCATCGGGGTCCAGCCCTGTTAAGCGGACCTCTAATGCGAGGGGGGGAATACCATCGCGCGTCCAACGGGTGATGCCCTCGGCGCGCCATTCCAACGTGTCAAATTGCGCGTTTTCCAGCCCTGTTGTGCCGCCGCGCATTTCGCACCAACCCTGCGGCGTTACACGAATGGCACTCGACATCGCTGCAGTTTTCGGATCATCGGGCTGCATGATGCCGGCCAACGCCTCAAAGGCGACCTGACAATCGCTGCGCATCATTCGCTCAAACGCGCTTACAGGCATCGCCGTCAGCGCGATCAGGACTGCAGGGATTACCTTCTTCATTTGTCCTCCCCTGTTGGGGTCCACGTGAATAAAAGCGCAACGCCACCCAAACCCAGTTCGACAATTTCATCCAGCGTCGGCTCACGCCCCAACAGTGCAAACGGGGCCATACGTGTCGCCCCAAGGGGTGGGTTCGCGCTCAGTTGCAGGCGGGCAGTTCCGCGTGGTTCGGGTAAGTCTAGAATAAATGCGCCTAGCTCTTCACGGCTTGTGGATGGGACAATGCTGTCCGGCATATTATTAATAATTTCAATCGCTTGCGCTTGAAGGTTCTCAACTTGCACCTCGGGTGCGATACCTTCTTCGGTAAGCAAACCCGTCCCCAATGGCAGCGCGACATAGGTCTCAAACCAGCCAGCGAACTCTGTCGTCACAATAAGGTCTTTCAACCCCATAGTGCCGACGCTGGTTTGCATCGTTGTCTGATCCGTAAGATCCACACCATCGATACGCGCGGTGGCTTCGATCCGATTTCCAACAAAGAAATCAACATATGCCTCATCAACAAAGACCGCGTTTTGCACGCCGTCCCAACGCACCGAAAGCCCGAAACCGGAGTTCACGGCCGAGGATTGAAGCCCAAGGAGATAGTCAAAAACCGGATCACCAGTTTGTGCCGAAACAGCAAACCCTATGCCTTCAATTTCGAGCGAACGAGGCGGCAAGCCTTCCTCAACGACCCGCTCCATATCCGATGCGCGCCAACGAAACGTTTCAACCTTAAACGACGAGTTCAAATCCATCGGCAACGTCAAATCATCGATCAGGCACCACCCATCGTCGGTTACAGACATTTGTGGAAGCGGCGCGTCAGGCGTGATCATCGGAACTACGGCGGCCCAACCTTGCTGGCACGCTGACATTTCCATACGTTCTTGTGCCGAAACTTGCCCAGCGCAAAACATTAGCGCGGCGCATAAACACCGTTTCATAACTCTAGTCCTGTTAGTGCAGCTGCAAATTCTTCTGGGTCAAACGGCGCGAGATCATCGATTTGTTCGCCCACGCCGATTGCATGAATTGGAAGGCCGAACTTGTCAGCCAATGCGACCAACACACCGCCCTTTGCCGTGCCGTCCAGTTTGGTCATTACCAAGCCGCTGACGTCGGCAAGTTCCTGAAAAGTCTTAACCTGTGACAACGCATTCTGTCCTGTCGTAGCGTCCAGCACCAATAGGGTGTTGTGTGGCGCGTCTGGGTCTTTCTTGCGGATCACACGCACGATTTTTTGCAGCTCTTCCATTAGGTCAGACCGGTTTTGCAAACGCCCGGCAGTGTCGATCATCAGCAGGTCCGCGCCGTCACGTGCAGCCTGTTCCATTGCTTCAAACGCCAATGACGCGGGGTCGGATCCTTCGGGTGCGGTCAAAACCGGAACGCCCGCGCGATCCCCCCAGACTTGTAGTTGTTCAACGGCCGCTGCACGGAACGTGTCGCCTGCTGCGATCACGACCTTCTTGCCAGCCGCCTGAAACTGACTGGCGAGCTTGCCGATCGTTGTGGTCTTGCCTGATCCATTGACCCCGACCACCAACACGACCTGTGGCTTGGTTGGGTAAAGCGGCATCGGACGCGCAACTGGTTCCATAATGCGTGTAATTTCACCTGCAAGTAACTCTTTGATTTCCTGCGTAGAAAGACGCTTTCCGAAACGACCTTCGGCCATATTGGACGTCACGCGTAGTGCCGTATCTACGCCCATATCCGCGCTGATCAACAGCTCTTCAAGGCGCTCAAGCATGTCGTCGTCCAGTTCACGACGTACGACGGTTTTCTTTTCACCACGACCCAGCAAACGTCCAAGAAGGCCGGGTTTCGCGGCCTTCTTAGGCGCCGCACGTTCTGCTTCAAGGCGCTCGTCTTCGGCTTTGCGTGCGGCTTCGACACGCTGCACTTCTTCTTCGCGCTTGGCCCCTTCAGCAGCTGCCTCGGCTTCGCGCGCAAGTTCGACCTCACGGGCCTCACTTTCTTTACGGGCTTCCTCGGCCAGTTTTTCGGCCTCTGCTTGACGGGCTTCGCTTTCCAAACGTTCTGCCTCGGCAACGCGGGCTGCCTCAGCGCGTTTGGCTTCCTCGGCTTGGCGTTCCAATTCCGCAGCTTGCGCCGCCGCTTCACGTTCAACCCGTTCCATTTCCAGTCGCGCGACCTCGGCCGCGTCTGCTGCGGCCTTGGCGTCTGCCATTGCCTTTGCATCTGCTTCGGCCTGTGCTTTTTCTGCTGCAACGCGCGCCTCTTTTTCCGCTGCAAGGCGTTCGTTTTCGGCTTGTTCAGCCTCCGCACGGGCATCCGCTTCGCGCTGCGCTTTTGCCAATTCTTCGGCTTTCAGCGCCGCTTCTCGCTCCCGTGCTTCTTCAGCTAAACGCGCGGCTTCGTGTGCTTCCAACTCGGCGGCCTGCGCAGCCTCGGCGCGGGCTGCGTCTTCTGCTTCTCGGGCGGCCTGTGCGTCTGCGGCTGCCTGCGCGTCCGCTACTGCATTTTCAGCGGCAGTCGTGTCTGGCTCGAGAGCCTCAATTTCTTCCTCAACGCCACCATCTTCGATGATAGCATCCAACCCTTCCTCGATTTTCGAGGACGATTTGAACAAACGATCTTTGAGCTTCTTAAAAAACGCCATTGAGGGCTCCGAAATAAGTCTTTGGTAATACCTAATAGGCCAAATGCGCAGAAGTAACCCGCCACCATGAAAATTCCTTACACAAGCCTCGCTTGAGACGCCATGTCACGTTAGATTTGTGCAAATTCGACCTATATCGAAAGTATGTTCGTGCAAAACCCGTTGCCAATCTTCACAACTGTCACGTTGATGGCGCCTACATTGATTGCAGCCGGTGCGATTTGGGGTGGAATTTGGGCTGTTGCAGGCTTGTTTTGGATGACCGCCCTCACCGCCAGTTTGGATTTGTTGATCAGCCGGACGTTGGCCACCGTTGAAGGTGACGAGTTCCCATCTGCGGACCGACTGTCCATTTCATTGGCCTTGGCGCATTTTTCTTTGTGGCTTTTGGTCGTTGCAGCCCTCAGCGGTTGGACGGGTCTTGTGCTTTGGGAAAAACTGATCGTCTTCACGGCTGCGGGGCTGTTTATGGGGCAAGTGAGCAATTCCAACGCCCATGAGCTTATCCATCGACCGGGTCGTTGGCTGCGTCGCATGGGGCGCTGGATCTATATTTCGGTGCTGTTCGGGCATCATCTTTCAGCGCACACATTGGTGCATCATGTCCATGTGGGCACGAAATCCGACCCAAGCACGGCACGCAGCGGTGAAAGTTTTTATCGTTTCTTTGCCCGCGCATGGAAAGGCGGCTTTCGCGAAGGTCTTCGCGCCGAGAACCGCCGTTTTCCACAATCTGGCCGCCCTTGGTGGCGTCACCCTTACTACGCCTATGTTTTCGGTGCCGCGCTTGCGTTGATAACCACTACAATCATTGGTGGCGGAACCGGTGTTCTGGCGGCTTTGTGTCTTGCGGGGTTTGCGCAAACGCAACTGATGTTGTCTGATTATGTACAGCATTACGGGCTGTCGCGGCGCATCATGGAAAACGGCAAACCCGAACCCGTGGGTGCGCGCCATTCTTGGAACGCACCGCACCTAATGTCCTCTGCGTTAATGCTGAACGCACCGCGCCATTCGGATCACCACGCCCATCCCGCGCGGGCATTCCCCGCATTGCGATTAAGTGACGACATGCCGATGTTGCCACGCTCCCTGCCTGTTATGGCCTGCGTTGCGCTTTATCCGCGCCTTTGGCGTCGCGTCATGGACCCGCGCGCTGCAGAGTGGAAACAGCCTGCCGAATAACGACTTTAGTCTTTCGGTTTTGCGTTGTTTCTGACAGAATCCTACCATGCGCGCACTAATAGTTACCCTTCTTCTCGCGGGCCCTGCATGGGCCGAATCCCCAATGACCGGTGACGAATTCGAAACCTTGGTCACAGGGAAAACCCTGACATACTCTAACGCGACGGGCCCTTATGGGATTGAGTATTACGCCCCCAACCGCCAAGTGATCTGGTCATTCATCGGCGGCGAATGCGAGGTCGGTGAATGGGTCGAAGTTTCGACCCCAACAGGGCCAAGCATTTGTTTTACCTACGAAAGTGAACCCAACCCTCAATGTTGGTATGTCTACGGTGACAAAGGCCAAATACGCGCTGATTTTGTCGGTAGCACTGGCGGGTCAATCCTATACCAATTGGCAGAAACCGAACCATTGGTCTGCGGCGGTGTTGGTGCTTGAGGATTGGCGTCGAGCTTTGAGTATTTAGAAGCCAAAGAAGCCTAAAAGAGGCTGCCTTGATCAGCGGGCGGCGGTTTGACTTTGGCTTTCGGCGCTTTGCCAGCAGGTTTCATTTTCCCATCGGCGAATTCGACCTCAAGTGAGGTCGCGGCTTTTGCAGCTTTCGCTGTTGTAACGACCACCCCATCGCCGCGCACCACGGCATATCCACGCTTCAATGTCTCGCGATACCCCAATGTTTCGCGCATACGGTCCAGTGCATCCAGACGGCTACGTTGGCGTTGCGTTTGCGTCACGGCCGCCGAAACCAGCCGCGCATTTCGGCTTTCCAATCGCTCACGGCCTTGGATAATCCGGTTGTTCAACATGGCCGGGCGCAGATGGCCTGCAACTTCACCAAGACGCAGGCGCCCGACCCCGACACGCACCTGAAGCGCGGCATCCAGTTTTTCTGACCAATAATCAAAACGTTGCTTGGCGTCTTCGGTCAGTTGCTCGGGTTTCGGCAGCACCCGCGCCAGATCCGCGACCCGCTGTTTGCGTCGTGTAACTCCGTCACTCACAGCGCGTGATGCGCGGGCACCCATTTGATCGACTGCAGCCATGAGTTCCAACCGCACTGGTACAGCCATTTCTGCCGCGGCCGAAGGCGTGGGCGCGCGTTGGTCGGATACGAAATCAATCAATGTCGTGTCGGTTTCATGCCCAACGGCCGAAATTAGCGGGATGTTTGAGGCAGCCGTCGCGCGTGCCACCGCCTCTTCGTTAAACCCCCAAAGATCCTCGATAGAGCCACCACCACGCGCCACGATAATCAAGTCTGGACGCGGCAACGCGCCCCCTGGCGTCATTGCATTGAACCCTTCAATGGCACGCGCCACTTGCGGAGCGCACTCTTTGCCCTGAACCGCCACTGGCCAAACGATTACTTTGCGCGGGAAACGGTCCCTAAGACGGTGCAGGATATCGCGAATAACTGCGCCCGTGGGCGAGGTTACAACCCCGATCACGTCAGGGAGAAACGGTAGGCTTTGCTTTCGCTCCGCCGCAAACAGGCCCTCAGCCGCAAGCGCCTTTTTGCGTTTATCGAGCATCGCCATCAGTGCACCGACACCTGCAACGGCAACCTCAGTGGCGTTTAACTGGTACTTGGATTGGCTACCGAACGTTGTCATTCGCCCATGAACGACGACCTCCATGCCCTCTTCAGGGATCACAGACAGATCGGAAACCTGTCCTTTCCACGTCGTGCAGGCCAACACATTGCGGTCATCCTTGAGGTCAAAATACAAATGCCCAGAACGTGCGCGCACAACGCGCCCCACTTCCGCCTTAACGCGCACATGGCCGAATTCCCCCTCGATCGCACGTTTCACCGCGCCTGAAAGTTCGCTCACCGTAAATTCTGGAGTATTGCCTGCCGCTTCGGGTTCGTCGATTAGGTCCATTGGGTGCTCTTGTGCTGCCTTCCTGCGCACCTTAAACGGCAGAAAAGCGGAAGGGAAACACTGATGAACATCCTTATTTTGGGCGGCGGCGGACGCGAACATTCACTTGCATGGGCTGTTAAGCAAAACCCCAAATGTGATCGCCTGATTGTGGCCCCTGGCAACGCTGGAATCGCCCAAATCGCGGAATGCGCTGATCTGGACATCGAAAATGGCGATGCCGTCGCGGGTTTCTGCGCTGAAAACGCGGTTGAGTTCGTCATCATTGGGCCAGAAGCCCCGCTCGCCGCTGGTGTTGCGGATACTTTACGGGGAAATGGGCTTGTGGTTTTCGGATGCTCCAAGGCCGCCGCGCAATTGGAATCGTCCAAAGCTTTCACAAAAGCAATCTGCGATGCATGCAACGCGCCAACAGCCGGTTATGGTCACTTTACGGACGCGACGCTGGCGCATGCCTATGTCGATCAGCAAGGCGCGCCTATCGTGATCAAGGCTGATGGGCTTGCCGCCGGTAAAGGCGTTGTTGTTGCTATGGACCTCGAAACCGCGCACGCGGCAATTGACGATATGCTTGGCGGTCAGTTTGGCGCGGCTGGCGCTGAAGTCGTCATCGAAGAATTCATGGATGGCGAAGAAGCGTCTTTCTTTATCCTATGCGACGGCGAAACCGTCCTTCCTGTTGGCACAGCGCAAGACCACAAACGCGCCTTTGACGGCGACGAAGGCCCGAACACCGGCGGCATGGGCGCGTATTCGCCCGCCCCTGTTCTTACCGATGCCATCGCGGACATTGCCCTGAACGAGATCGTAAAGCCAACCGTCGCCGAAATGGCGAAACGCGGCACGCCGTTTCAAGGCATTCTCTATGCGGGCCTGATGATCAAAGATGGCCAACCCCGTTTGGTTGAATACAATGTGCGCTTTGGGGATCCCGAATGTCAGGTTCTAATGATGCGTCTAGGCGCGCAAATCTTTGATCTGCTGCACGCCTGCGCCGAGAATCGTCTCTCAGAAGTTTCACCAACATGGGCTGATGATCATGCCATGACCATCGTTATGGCTGCTAATGGCTACCCAGGTTCATACGGAAAAGGTTCAACAATCAACGGTCTAGACGCCCTACCGGAAACATCAGCCGAGATGACATTCCACGCTGGAACTGCTGAAAAAGACGGCAAAATCATCGCGACAGGCGGACGCGTCCTTAACGTTACGGCCCGCGGCGCAACCCTTCAAGACGCACATGCACGCGCCTATGCAATGACAAAACAAGTCGATTGGCCCGAGGGTTTCTATCGCACCGACATCGGACATCGCGCCCTATAACCTGTTTCTGTTTCAGAAATATCCGCGCCGGAGGAGTATATTTCCACTCACCCAAACGGCACCGCGATAGGCTCTGGCCAACAGGCACCCTTAAAAACAACAAAAGCCGCCCTTCTATAAGGGCGGCTTTTTCAATTCTTTAACAGAAACTTAGGCTGCAGATGCGCGGCTCTGAAGCGTATCTGTGATCTCGTTACCTGCGTCGGTTTCGTTGCCATTGCCGACGGCCGCAAATTCGCGGGTTAGACGCTCAAGTGCGGCTTCGTACAGCTGACGTTCTGAATAGCTCTGCTCGCGCTGATCGTCTGCACGGTGCAAATCACGGACAACTTCAGCAATCGCGATCAGATCGCCAGAGTTGATCTTCTGCTCGTATTCCTGCGCGCGGCGGGACCACATAGCTTTCTTGACCTTCGCCTTACCTTTCAGCGTCTTCATCGCATCCGCGACAACATCAGCAGACGCGAGCGAGCGCATGCCCACTTCTTCGGCCTTATTCGTCGGAACCTTCAACGTCATCTTGTCCTTTTCGAACGCGATCACGAACATCTCTAGCTCAAAGCCTGCAACTTCTTGCGTTTCAATCGAAACGATTTTGCCAACCCCATGCGACGGGTACACGACGAAATCATTCGGGCTGTAGTCGTATTTCTTCTTGGCCATTCTACTGGTCCTTCTCTCAAATTCGGCCTCACCTCACGACAAAAAATCCGGCGGCGACCAAAGGTCTCCGTCAGATCACATCGTCAAATCTGGTTCAGCAATAACGCGGCATTGGAGCCATCATAGCACAAAAATCGCCTGATTCCCACTAGCATATTGATATGCTGCACATCGGCGTTTTAGCCGCCCTCACCTGGAGCTTCAGAAAACAGTTCCATCTTGCCTTCTTTGCCGTCCATCTCTTCGGCTGTCGGCAATTGGTCTTTCTTGGTGATGATAACCGGCCATTTTTCAGAATACTTGCGGTTAAACTCGACCCACTTTTCCATGTCTGGCTCAGTATCGGGGCGAATCGCGTCCGCAGGGCATTCAGGTTCACAGACACCACAGTCGATACATTCATCAGGATGAATCACGAGCATGTTTTCACCCTCATAAAAGCAATCTACGGGGCAAACTTCAACGCAATCAGTGTATTTGCAAGCAATGCAGGCATCGTTGACAATGTAGGTCATAGTCTCGTGTCCTTTGTGGTCACGGCGTCTGTAACGACCACCCGCAAGACCTTCAAGACCTGACATTAGGGCCGTATCAACGGGACCCCTTTAAGATGTCCATGTCGCGACGGTCTTTCTTGGTTGGCCTGCCTCCAACCCTATGTTCTAGCGGGTTAATTCGTGGCTCACGCGCTGGGGTCAAATCTTCGTATAGTGCCTGCGCTTCCGGCGCTGGTCCACGACGCACGCCTAGACCCAGCACCTTAACAATGCGCACTTCGTCTTCTTTTGGGAAAGTCAGTATCACACCGGCCGAGATCGCGCGGCTTGGTTTGGACACGGGCGTGCCATCCACCCGAATGCGCCCTGACTTAACGAGCGCGGCGGCCAGCCCGCGCGACTTAAAAAACCGCGCGTGCCAAAGCCATTTGTCTAATCGAAGACTGTCAGCAGCCTCGCTCAATCCTTCTTAAGCCCTGCCAAGGCAGCGGCGAACGGATTGTCAGGATCAATCGCTTTTTCCTTACGCGGCGGGCGTGCCGAGAAGTTTTGCGCCTTGTTGTCCCGCTGTGGTTTGCCACCGCGCTTGCCCTTTGGCGGGCCTTTGCGTTGTGGTTTGTCACCTTGCGGGCGCGGACTGCGCTTTGGTGCCCAAGCGAAGGTGTAAAACACTTCCATTTCAGGACCTTCGTCGGACTTCTCAGCAGGTGCCGCTTCTGCGGCTTCAGCTTCCGGCGCCGCCTCTGGCACAGCTTTAACCTTCTCGCGTTCGCCCTTTTCAGCCTTGTAACCAAGACCTTCCATGAGGTTCGCAAATTGCTCAAGCGTCATGCCTGTGATCGACAGCATATCCGCCGTCGCCTCAAAGCCCGCACGCGTATTCTGCTCGCGCAGCATGTCCGCAAGGCGTTCCAACATATCAATGCGGATCGCACGCGCACCAGCGGCGCGGTAGCCTGACATGGTGTATGTTCCGTCAGGCAGGCCATCAATGGTTGGCACAGTTACCAAACCTGGGGGCGGCGCTTCTGGAAAGTCTTGTAAACCTTTAGAAAGGCTCCACAAAACCAAACGAAGGCGCGTTGGTGCAGGCTTCAAAAGCAACGGCATAAAGATGGTAAATTGGCCAAACCGCACACCGTGCTTACGCAATGCACCCCGAGCGTCTTGTTCAAGCGCTTTGACATCATCCGCGACATCGCCACGTGGGACAACGCCGAAACTTTCGGACAGACGGAATGCAAACCCTTTGGCGAGCCCTTCCAAGGCCTCGTCCGCGTTCATCTTCAACATCGGCTCAAACGCGGTCGAAATCTTGCGGTCAATGAAGTGTTGCAAACGACGCTGCACCTTATCAGCAACCTCCGCGCCAGCTTCATCGTCAACGAACGCCACAGCAATTGGCTTCAAGGGATCTTGGCCTGCGACCAGTTTCCCAACAGCTTCGGTCCCCCACATAAGGCCACCTTGCTCGGTGAAATCTATCTCGGTGTCGGGGGCGTTATAAAAACGGTCCGCGCGCAGATGGAACTGCGGGGCCAGCGCTTGGATGCTTGCCGCGCGAATGGTTTTCGCTTCTTCGGCTGATGCATCCTTGTCCTGACGGAACCGGAATCCCTCGATTTTTCCAACGAACTGCCCTTCGACAGTCACTTCACCTTTGTCGTTTACGTCGGCCACAAGGCCCTCCTTTTGGTTGAGCCGGCGAAGCAAAACACTTGTCCGCCGGTCCACAAATCTTGCTGTCAGGCGTTCATGCAACGCATCTGATAGGCGGTCTTCTACAGCCCGCGTCACCTCACGCCAATGGCTTTCGTCACTTACCCAACCTTTACGCTGGGCCACGTAGGTCCATGTGCGGATATATGCCAGCCGTTTTGACAGCGCATCGATGTCGCCGTCTGTTCGATCAATACGGTTTACGCGTCCTGCAAGCCAATCGTCAGGCACACGTCCTGATTGATGTAGGAAGTTATAAATATCAGTTAACAACTGTGCATGTTCGGCGTTGCTGATGTCGCGAAAATCAGGGATTCGGCACACATCCCACAGCAACTGGACAGATGGCCCATCGGTTGCACGCGCGGCCACTTCAGCATCGGCTGAAACCGCCTTTAGCGCACCTAGATCATCGCTTTCACGCACGCGGGTTAGCCACGGATCATCTGTGCGTTCTTCTAACGTTTGAATGAGGCGCTTGACCGAACCAAACTGCAACCGCGCATTGCGCCATTGCAGTTTTTTTACCGGGGCGAACTGGTTGTCCTGAATCGCATCCACCACATCGTCATCCAGCAACGGCGCCTCACCGGTCACACCGAACGTGCCGTTGTTCATATGCCGCCCAGCGCGCCCAGCAATCTGCGCCAGCTCATTCGGCATCAAATGGCGCATGCGACGGCCATCAAACTTGGTGATTCCAGAAAACGCCACGTGATCAATATCGAGGTTCAGGCCCATCCCAATGGCATCCGTCGCCACCAGATAGTCGACATCGCCGTTTTGATACATTTCGACTTGGGCGTTGCGAGTTCTTGGGGAAAGTGCGCCCATAACCACCGCAGCACCCCCCTTTTGACGGCGCAAAAGCTCGGCGATGGCATAGACATTTTCAACCGAGAACCCGACGATTGCAGACCGTGTGGGCATCCGGCTTATCTTTTTGGAACCTGAATACGTGAGCGTGCTAAAACGTTCCCGTTTCAGGAACTCCGCCTCGGGAACCATGCTGGCGATTGCGCCCCACATGGTTTCAGCGCCCATAAAAAGGGTCTCATGTAGCCCGCGCATACGAAGAAGACGGTCCGTGAACACATGTCCACGGTCCAGATCGGCACAGAGTTGGATTTCATCAATCGCCACGAAGTCCGCGCCAATATCTTGCGGCATGGCCTCAACGGTGCTGACCCAATATTTCGCACGCGGCGGCACAATACGTTCTTCACCCGTGACAAGTGCCACCACACTCGGGCCGCGCAGTGCAACGATACGGTCATAGACTTCCCGCGCAAGCAATCGCAGCGGTAAGCCGATTACACCGGTGCGATGCGCCAGCATCCGTTCAATCGCGTAGTGCGTTTTACCTGTGTTGGTGGGGCCCAAGACAGCCACAACCCGCCCGCTTTTCAGGGTCGACATGTTCAAATTCCCTAAAAGACGTTAAAGCGCTTCGCCGCGTAGTTGGACCTGTAATCTTTCAATCATCGCAACGACCTCCGGATTATTCGGGGCCAGCTGTTCAACCTTTTGCCAGACCTCAAGTGCGTCTTTCGGCCGACCGATTTCTTCTAGGACGACCGCAACACCCGTCATCGCCCCAAAGTGGCGTGGCTCTAGCACCAAAACCTGACGCAAATCATCAATCGCAGGGCCGATCAGCCCCATCTGATAGTAGGCAGTCGCCCGTCCGTTGTAGCCTTCGGCGAAATTTGGCGCATGATCCACCAAAGCCGTGAAATGTTCGACTGCAATTTCAGGGGAGCCCGCTACAAGCGCGTCGTCCCCGCGTCGATACAGTAAATCCATCGCCGCAGAGCCACTTTTCGACCATTCCGTAACGATTTGCCCCTCAATTCGGTCCGATGTATCCGGCTCTGCCTCAAGCAATTGTTCAAACAATTGGTCTAAACGGTCAGAATCGGTGCTCGTTTGCGCCCAAACGGGTGAGGAAAACCCCACTCCAATAAAAAGTGCCGCCACGATAGAATTGTGAAGATGTTTCTTAATGCCCATAGTGGAGAGTGTAGCGCATACCGCGCGATCTACCAGAGGCCCTGCATCACAACTTCGGGGTCGTAACAAAGGACGAGACCACTCATGAGCGACGTAATTGACCAAGCCGTAGACGCCCTGAACGCCAAAATGGGCGCAGACGGTTTTGACGGGACTGCAAAATTCGACATCGAAGGCGAAGGCGCCATTGTGATTGATGCTAACGGCGCACGCGCTGCTGACGACGATGCTGACGTGACCCTGTCTGCAAGCGCGGATACGTTCAAGGCGATCCTTGACGGTGAACAAAACCCGACATCCGCCTTCATGACAGGCAAGCTGGCCGTTGATGGCGACATGGGTCTTGCGATGAAACTCGCCGGAGTGCTGAGCTAATATGACAAACGCGGCCCCCTACCACGCTGATATCGCTGGAAGTTCCGATGGAATTTGCCATTGGCTGTTGACCGTGGATGGGGTCCGCATTCGCGTGGGCCATTGGCCTGTCGCAGATGCAAAGGGGACGGTTCTAATCTTCCCTGGGCGCACCGAATACATTGAAAAATATGGCCGCACAGCCAATGCCCTCTCCAAACGCGGCTTTGCCTCCGTTGCGATTGACTGGCGCGGTCAAGGCATCGCAGATCGGCTGTTAGAAAACCGTGCCGTTGGCCATGTTGAAACGTTTGAGGATTATCAGCTCGACGTGAAAGCCATGCTCGCGCATGTCAAAACGCTTGGGTTGCCCGAGCCTTATCACTTGCTCGGGCATTCAATGGGCGGCTGCATCGGTTTACGCGCGCTCCATGATGGGCTGCCTGTGCGATCTGCCGCCTTCACGGCCCCGATGTGGGGCATTAAAATGTCGGCTGCTTTACGCCCGATTGCTTGGGGCCTTAGCTCGGTCAGTAAACCGTTGGGATTTTCCGAAATTTTCGCACCAGGGCAGCAAGCGGAAACCTATGTTCTGCGCGCTAAAGCAGGCGACAACACGCTCACGTCCGATATCAGTAGTTTTGAATTGCTCCAAAACCAGCTCAAGACCCATCCTGATCTCGCGTTGGGAGGCCCGTCCCTGCACTGGCTGAACGAATCCCTACGTGAAATGCGCACGCTTTCGCAGCGCCCGTCGCCTGACATTCCTTGCCTAACGTTTCTTGGAACTGACGAGGCGATTGTTGATCCGGCCCGCATTTACCAACGCATGGAAAATTGGCCGCGCGGAGAACTCGTCGTGCTGGAAAATGGCCGCCATGAGGTTTTGATGGAGAAACCTGAGATACGCGACCGTGTTCTTGACGGCGCGGAACGCCTGTTTCTCGCCCAAACACCTGAAATGGTCTAAGCGCGGGTCGAAAGATACGTCGCGCGGCTTCCCATTTGCTTTTGTTTCAAAAATATCCCCCCCGGAGGGCCGCCTAGCCAAATGCGCCGCGCGTGCCTACATAAGACAAAACCAACAATGAGGCTTCCATGTTTGACCCCCGCACATTTGACGCTAATTCATCCTCCGGCACACCATTCGGTGACCTGCCAGAATGGGATCTGACGGACCTGTACCCGTCCACTGACGCCAAAGAACTTAAGCGTGATATGGATTGGCTCGAGGCTGCCTGCCAAAGCTTTGCTGCGGATTACGAAGGTAAACTGGCCGATCTGGATGCCGATGGCTTGCTTGAAGCCGTCAAACGGTACGAGCAGATCGACATCATCGCAGGGCGCATCATGTCTTTCGCGGGCCTGCGGTATTACCAGCACACGACAGACCCTGAGCGCGGCAAATTCATGTCTGACACACAAGACAAAATCACCACTTACACAACGCCGCTGGTGTTTTACGGTTTGGAATTCAACCGAATGGACGATGCCCATGTTGAAGGCCTGCTCGCAGCGAACACTGATCTCGCGCGGTACAAACCAATCTTTGACCGCATGCGGGCGATGAAGCCGTATCAGCTGTCAGACGAAATGGAAAAATTCCTTCACGATCAATCTGTTGTGGGCACTTCTGCGTGGAATAAACTGTTCGATGAAACCGTCGCGGGCCTTAAATTCACAGTCGACGGCACCGAAATGGGCCTCGAAGGCGTGGCCGATCTGATGTCCAACCCTGATCGCGCCAAACGCGAAGCGGGTTCACGCGAAATGGCACGCGTTTTGGGTGAGAACACCACCCTGTTTGCCCGCGTCCACAACACCCTCGCCAAGGAAAAAGAGATCGAAGATCGCTGGCGCGGCATGCCGTCCCCACAGGCGGGCCGCCACCTTTCAAACCACGTTGAGCCCGAGGTGGTTGAGGCACTGCGCAATGCTGTCGTTGATGCCTACCCGCGTCTTTCACATCGGTATTACACACTGAAATCCAAGTGGTTGGGCCTCGAGACAATGGAAGTCTGGGACCGTAACGCGCCGCTTCCTATGGAAGACGACACGACCGTCAGTTGGGACGAAGCCGAAAAAACTGTGATGGACGCCTACGCCGCGTTCGACCCGCGCATGGCCGAAATCGCTAAGCCATTCTTCACCGATGGTTGGATCGATGCAGGCGTCAAAGACGGCAAAGCACCGGGCGCATTTGCACACCCAACGGTCACAACCGTCCACCCTTACGTCATGCTCAACTACCTTGGAAAACCCCGTGATGTCATGACCTTGGCACATGAATTGGGTCACGGTGTGCATCAGGTACTGGCGGCTGAACAGGGCGAATTGCTGTCGTCCACTCCCCTAACCTTGGCGGAAACAGCGTCGGTGTTTGGCGAAATGCTCACCTTCCGCAAGCTGCTGGAGCGTGCCGAAACCCAAGAAGAGCGCAAAGTCCTGCTCGCTGGTAAAGTTGAGGACATGATCAACACCGTGGTCCGCCAGATTGCGTTCTATGATTTTGAATGCAAACTCCACGCGGCCCGTGGAAACGGCGAACTCACACCCGACGACATTAACGCACTGTGGATGTCGGTTCAGGGCGAAAGCCTTGGTCCTGTGTTCAACTTTATGGACGGCTACGAGACCTTCTGGGCCTACATCCCGCACTTCGTCCATTCACCATTCTACGTCTACGCCTATGCGTTCGGCGACGGCTTGGTGAACGCGCTTTACGCCGTCTACGAGGACATGGGCGAAGAGTTCAAAGACAAGTACTTCGACATGCTCAAAGCGGGTGGGTCCAAGCACCACACCGAATTGCTGGCACCGTTCGGGCTGGACGCATCTGACCCGAAATTCTGGGCCAAAGGTCTTTCGATGATTGAAAGCATGATCGACGAGCTGGAAGCAATGGAAGGCTAATCGCCCTTAAAACAATTGGCGCGCCTTCGTTTAAAACCAAGGCGCGCCTATTCGATTTATCAATTTAAGTCGGACTGCTTAGTCCAATTCCGTCCACGGCCACGGCTTCACCTCGGACGCCGCCGTTTGATACCGCGTTGCTTTGGCGACCCAAATCCCAACATCGGTTCCAAGATCCGCAATACGTTCATTGGGTTGCTTGTCATTCACCAACATGATGATGAACTGAATGACCGCCAAAATGCCAATCGCCGTACTCGCAAAGCTCATCATGATGGAAATCAGGACCAGATAAAGAAGCCGCGTGAACAGGTTTTCCTCAACCGGTTCTTCCGGCCCTCGCTTTGAGGTATTTTCCGGCAATACATCGTCAAACTCATGCGGGTCGGCCATTTCGAATCTCCTTGTTAGTGGCAGTCTAGCGCGGGGTCGCAGCCGCATAAACCGCATCAATCACCGCTTGCGTGGCGCGCGCATCTTCAAGTGACCACACATAGGCAGCACCGTCCCGGACAGCCGCGTTAAATGCTTCAACCTGCGTTTTGTATTGTTCGACATTTGGCCAACGCTCGACGCGCACCGATCCATCGCTTTGCGTTAGTTCTATTCGCGCTTCACCAAATGTTCCGGCATTGAACGGCGCCGGAACATGTATGCGACCTTCCGAGCCAAAGAAGGTCATACTTTGGGATGCATGTACGTTCATCGCCGTCACCCAATGAGCGCTAAACCCTTCAAATCGTGCTGATACACGGGCACAAACATCAACCCCATTGAAATAATCAATATCAGCGTGCGTGATTTCGATCGGTTCTTGACCGCTCACCATGCGTGTCGCGCCAATGGTGTAGACCCCGATATCGGGCAGGCTGCCACCGCCCTTCGCGGCATCAAAGCGAACATTTGAATGATCAGGGTTATTGTATGTAAAAATGCCATCCACATGGCGCAACGCCCCAATCGCACCATCTGCAATCATCTCGCGCACGCGTACCCATTGTGGGTGATGTGAAATCATAAAGGCTTCATTGCACTGCAAGTCTGATGCATTGCGCACTGCAATCAATGGATCGATCTGGTCGGCGGTCAGGCCAACGGGTTTCTCAACCAAAACATGCTTGCCCGCTTTCAGTGCCTTTATCGCCCATTCAATATGAAGATGATTTGGCAACGGAATGTAAATCACATCCACATCCGTGTCTGACAGCACGGCATCATAGGTTTCATGCACACGCAAATTCGGCGCGAATGCCGCAAAAGGCGCGGCTTTTTTAAATGACGACGTGCCGAGCGCCACCAATTCAGCGCCATGTGCGGCATGGATCGCAGGCCCCATATGCTCACGCGCGAACTTACCAGCGCCCAAAATCGCCCATCGAACCGGTTGTGTCATTTTGCGTGTTTCTTTCTGTTGATTTGCATTGTTTCGCGAATATCTCTGCCCAATGCGTCCAAGGCAAGAAAAAGGGCGCCAACCTTTCGGTCAGCGCCCCCTCAATCGCTTTTCATTAAGCGTTTTCAAGCATGCCACGTTCTCGCGCCAGCGTTTGCATCTTCTTTTGCAACTTCTCAAACGCACGCACTTCGATCTGGCGAATGCGTTCGCGGCTGACGTCATATTGGCCGCTCAATTCTTCAAGCGTGATGGCTTTTTCCATCAAGCGACGCTGCATCAGAATGTCCTTTTCACGGTCATTCAACACATCCATTGCTTCGGCCATCAACTCGCGACGCGTGTCCAGTTCGTCTTTGGCCTCATAATCGCCAGCTTGGTCAGCGGATTCATCTTCCAACCAATCCTGCCACTGCATCGTGCCTTCGCCTTCAGAGCCGACTGTGGCGTTCAAGGACGCGTCCCCACCCGACATACGGCGGTTCATGGACACGACTTCATCCTCGGTCACACCAAGATCATGGGCGATGCGTTCAACGTTTTCAGGGCGCAGATCGCCCTCTTCCAGCGCGCCAATACGGTTCTTGGCTTTGCGCAGGTTAAAGAACAGCTTCTTTTGCGCGGACGTTGTGCCCAGTTTGACCATAGACCAGCTGCGCAGCACGTATTCCTGGATGGACGCGCGGATCCACCACATCGCGTAAGTCGCAAGGCGGAAGCCCTTTTCAGGGTCAAAGCGTTTCACAGCCTGCATCAGGCCGACGTTCGCTTCGGAAATAACTTCGGCTTGTGGCAGCCCGTAGCCGCGGTAGCCCATCGCAATCTTGGCGGCCAATCGCAGGTGCGATGTTACCATTTTATGCGCAGCTTCGGTGTCCTCATGGTCCACCCAGCGTTTGGCCAGCATGTATTCTTCGTCCGGTTCCAGCATTGGAAACTTGCGGATGTCCTGCATGTAGCGGTTCAGGCCTTGTTCCGGCGACGGGGCCGGTAAATTTGTATAAGATGACATGTTTGTCCCCCTCATTTTATTCGCGTCCCATTATGGCAACGCTGCCCCTTAAGGCGGGCGCATATGTTTACGCCCTTAACATCAATATGGTCACACTTTTGATCAATTCAAGACTGATCGGTTCACTTTTCGTAAATTAGACTTAAGGAACAATGAACAGTTTACGAGATGTGTTTCTGTGCGTTCACGCACATGGGACTATGTGTTTCAACCCGAGCCTTGGCCCGTCGTGTAATGTTTGGGGAGAAAATCAATAGAAACCGAGCGGCTACAGCCCTGATGAATGTGTTTATCAACGGTATTGGTCAGTTTCTCCAACAGCGTTTGCATAAAAACATCGTCACGGTGTGGCTTTTCAAGAACCTGAACCGACAAGAAAATATGGCTATGTCGGTAGCACCCTGCCGGATAAGCCCGCCCCTTACATTTCCCTGCTCCGCTATCAAAGTCACTAATCACCGCTTCGATCTCAGCCAAAAGACCCGCCGCGTCGATATCCATATCAATGGAATACTTAAGATCAGCTTGAGGCATTGGACTTTTCTTTTGATGCACCAAGTGCCGCAATCAGATCGCACATGTCTTTGGGCATCGGGGCCTCGAAACGAAGCATGTCTTTGCTCACGGGATGTTCAAACCCCAATGTCGCGGCGTGCAATGCTTGGCGGGAAAACGTGCGTGCGGCTTCGCGCCCGACTTCACCAACAGCCTTTTCAGACAGTTTGCGTCGACCACCATATGTCGGATCACCGATCAAGCCGTGGCCCGCGTGGGTAAGGTGCACTCGAATTTGGTGCGTGCGCCCTGTTTCCAACCAGCAATCCAATACTGCTGCAACCGCTGGCGAACCAAGCGGCTCAACAATGCGTGCCCGTGTCACTGCGTGACGGCCATTGTGCCAAACCACTTGCTGTTTTTGACGGTCATGCTTGTGACGGGCCAGCTGCGTTTGCAGTTTCAGAATATTGCCGGGCTCAAAGCTCGCGCCTTTGATGCCGCGTACGCGCGGATCATTGCTGTCAGGTACACCGTAACAAATCGCGCGGTAGTGGCGCTCAACTGTGTGGGCTTCAAACTGGGCTGCAAGGCCGTGATGTGCGCGATCTGTCTTCGCAACGACCAGTAACCCACTGGTTTCTTTATCAATGCGGTGAACAATTCCGGGGCGCTTTTCACCACCGACACCAGACAGCGCCTCGCCGCAATGATGCAACAGCGCATTGACCAATGTCCCACCCGGCGTTCCAGGTGCAGGGTGAACAACCATGCCTGTGGGTTTGTTAATCACGATCAGATCGTCGTCTTCATAGACCACATTCAACGGAATGTTTTCAGGCGCGACGTGATAGTCATCCGCGATCTCAACCTTGATCTCAACGGCATCCCCTTCGGCGGGCTTTGCGCGCGGATCCGTGACCACCTTGCCATTCACCTGTACCGCACCATCCGCCAAAAGGCGTGCCAGACGCGACCGGCTTAGGGACGCATCAATCGGCACATTCAACGCCAACGCCTTATCCATCCGCGCAGGCGGATTTTCGGCGATGGTGAATTCAACGGTCGTGGCAGACATGACGGCCTCTCCAATAATCTCGAAGGGGTCTTAGTTCGCACACGCGCCTATGTCACGCCCTCGAAGGCCTCGAAAACTTGTCGCAGGGGCCGCTAGCGTGATTTTCTACCCTGACAGGGCGTCAGAAAAGGTCGGACCTAGGCCCAGTATAGTTCTGAAAGGAAGCTATTAAATGTCCGAATTTTGAGGCGCTGTCTGTAAGCGAAATCTTATCGTTGATGCCACATCTGCCGGGCTGTCGAATGTATCGCCCCTGCCATCCCTGGTGGCGGCGGGGACTTCACCTACCGCCAAATTGGCAAAATCCTATTTGATATCGGCCAAGTCGATGCGCTTTATCAGGTCACAAACCTTGCTGGTGCTGGTGGCGGTCTTGCGCTTGAGTTTTCATCTACCTTTCACAATGGACGCTGATGCTTGCCGTCTTGGGCCGTTTCATGACCTGCATGATGGGAGGAGCAACGGATTCAGATGCGTTTTACCATAAACGCGGCCAGTCCAAATCCGCGCGTGAAAAAACGATGGCCGAACGGTAAAACGCAATTGAGGCCCGCATCGCGGCGTGTTGCCCGTTGGTGATGGGCCGGCACAGAGCACCTCAAACGGTTTGATATTGCGGTTTCGAATGTCGTGAAGTGTTCAATACCGCGCCCCACAAAACAAGACGCGCGCGATGATCGGGAGATACACGGTGCAGATTGGGGGCCGAGCTTGAGATCGGCTAGCCAAGCCATCGGTTCATCAGTGGCGCACCCGTTATCACAAATACGATCCGCACCAAGTGATGCGCTACAACCACGGCTGCATCCGCGCCCGCGACCAGAGCAACAATCGCCATTTCCGCCTGCCCACCCGGGGAAAACGCCAGAACGGCTTCTGTAAAGGGCAACCAGCCGAGTTGGACAATGAAGTATGCAAACACCGCCGAAACCATGAGGCTTAGCACTGTAAAGACAACACCAGCTGTGACATCTACCCGCAGTTCACGCCAAGAAATTCCCGCGTATTTCACCCCAATTGTAAATCCGATAAAGAACTGCGCTGCTTGGATCGCTTCGGCTGGTGGGCGGTGATGAATGACGTCCATCAAGGACAATGCCGCCGTCAAGAAAAGCGGTCCCAGCAGGGACGCGCCAAACAGCCCGATGAACGCCGCGATGCGCCACCCTGCTATACCGGCGATGGCTAGCAGTACTAATTCCTGCCACGGGACGGATGTGAACGGTGCGCCCACGGGCTGGTTCATGTCCACGCCGTACAAATAGGCGAAGGCAAAGGGCAGTACCGTCACCACGATCAATACGCGCGTCGCGTGGATCAAGGACAGCGCGCGCACATCACCGCCCGCGTCCTCACCGAACAACAGCATGTCCTGCAAACCACCGGGCATTGCGGCATAAAATGCGGTCGGGTGGTCAAACCCGAATCCTTTACGAAACAGGGGATACCCAACGGCACCGACACAAATAACCAAAGGTGGCACCAACGCCAGTGTCCAGATCAGTGTTCCCAGTTGGGAAAATAGCGCGGGCGTGATGGTCGCGCCCACGGCGACCCCAAGAATCGTGCGCATGACTTGGCTGATGCGCGGCGCTCCTTGCAGCCGCACCCCACAAAGCGCCCCGATAAGGCAGCCCAGCAGCGGCCCCAATAACCACGGCAACGGCAAAGACAGTGCATAAAACACCACCACACCGAGGCCGGATATCAAAAGGGTAATCGCCAATGCCATATGCTTTGGTCGCATGACCGCAGCGCGAATAAAAGGGGGGGTGGTACCGCCTCCCCGGCTTGAACGGGGGACCCCTGGTTCCACAAACCAGTGCTCTAACCAACTGAGCTAAAGCGGCATTAACGCTCAAATAAACCAAGGTATAATAAAAGGCAAGGCGTATTCATGTAAAAAACTATCCATTGCACTTGAATATACCAGAAAAATTTTGTCTAAGAAAAATAGTATATGAGGTGAAAAAATGTCGAAGCATAACGAAGTTATTGAAGCCGCCGATTTGCAAATTGGCCCAACCAATCTTGGCAATGTGCGTTTTATCATTCTACTTAACGGCAAAGAGATCAATATGGATTTTGACCCAAGTGAAGCGCTCGAAATCGCAGAAGAAATCAAAATCGCGGCCGAGCGTGCGAGCCAAATGGATAAATAATCGCAATATCTTTGCGTTTTATCAATACAATCACTATATAAGTAAGTGACGCGTGCTGGGCTTCTCGGCTTGGCCTATTCCTAGTGGCCTTAATTTTTGAATAGGGAGCTGGCTCTGGTCTGAATCTTGGTTCTAACTATCTGGCGCCCACCTGGTTTTCCAGGCTCTCAAGGATACCCCGCCTACCGGTTGTTTCGGCCGCGTCACTTTTGCCTTATTTTTATTGTTATTTTCCAAAACAACGTTTCTGTTGACTTTGGCGCTTTGGAATGTCCATAATAAGTTAGGTAAAAGGGAGTTACATTATGATTTCAAAAATTCGTATATTTATTTTAACGCTCACAATGGGTGTGTTCGCATCGTGTTCTACAGGAACAAAAATTGAAAATATTGAAGATTTTTCAATCGTTTATGGCTGGGTCGGGTATTCTAAAGCACCTGTGAATAATATAAGTTATGCTACGTTTAGACATTACAATTTACCAGAAGGACAAAATATTTATTCTGCTGGAATCCAGAAAATGGGAGATGGGATATTGGTTTTTCATGTCGGAATGAAGCCTGGGCCCGTTAAGATTTCTACAGTTGAAGGACAATTTTGTATTGGTATTATCTCTTGTGGCCGAATTAACGTATTTGATTTCGGTTCACAGGGGGGAGAAGTTGGCAGTGCAATTGTTCCATCTAAGGGTATTTCCTATCTTGGGGCATGGGATATTGTTAAAGACTTCGAGTTAATTGATATCAAGAGGCAGTTTGACATACAGCCTGCATCACAAGCGCCATCAAGAAGTCAAATGCTAAGGCACATTTTGACTACGGTGCAAGACAATCCAGAAGTGGCCTCCCGTTTGCAAAAAGAACTAAATGCTTTGGAGGGAAGATAGCATGCGAAGAATATTATTTCTGATTTTTAGTGTATTTATTCTGAATGCTTGTGAACCAGATTTTGCATCAACGGTCGCCATTAACACCTCATCTAACGACAAAGTGATCTTGATCGCAAAAATTCAAATTGTACCAACGATTGTTCAAAATGTTAAATTACCGAATGATATTTTCGGATACTCAGATAACTATAATGGAAATGTATTTGTTTATTTTGGAAATGTAGGCAAAGCTGTTGATCCCAACTCATTAGATTTATTAAAGCCTGAAAATTTTCCTGAAGTTGTTCCAATAGGCCAGCTGAGTTATATTGAAATTGATAGAAGTGAAATCTATATGAATGGTGCCACGCTTTACATCGCAGCAGGTGAACCATTGAGATTGCCCGGGGGATTGCGAGTAGATGTTCCAGAAGGCGCAACTCATGTTTATGCAGGCACAATTAGGTATTCACGTGACCCATTCTATAAAATAACAGATGTAGATGTCATCGATGAATTTAGTACACTGCAAGCAAGCATCAAGTCTAAATTGGGCCCTGAAGCAAATTTGGTAAAATCGTTATTTCAATAACGGTTTTATAGTGTTGTCTGCTGATGGCATCGATTCAACCGCGTCACCTCTTTTCCTTCTTTTCAGGTTCAGTTAAGGATGAAGTATGAATATGGCATCCCAAAAATTAGCTGCGCGAAAAGAAGCGTTTGCACGACGTGCAGAAGCCCACAAAAACACATTCGTGGATATTTCCTCAGCTTTTTTCAAAGTTACGCAGAATCATAATGTGATTGCCGCCTATATGCCCATGCGCACTGAGATAGATCCGTTGCCTGCGATGCATGTACTTCATGAGGCTGGGAAAACAATTTGTATTCCTGTGATTATTGCAAATGACGCGCCGCTTGTGTTTTGTCACTGGACGCCCGAAATGGAAATGGTTAAAGGCGCATTCGGCGCGCTTATTCCTGCTAAGCAAAAACGGCTGACGCCAGATATGGTTATTGCACCGCTTGTGGCTTAT
>CALBVZ010000156.1 GCA_937969445.1 uncultured Octadecabacter sp.
CCTGCGGCGGTTTTTGCACGTCTAACTGTTATGAAGAAACGGTCTGACTTTGTGGCCGCGTCCAAGGCGCGTTATCAAACGTCCCCAAGCTTGACCGTTCAGATGCGCGATCGCGGTGACGATGATCCCGCAGTACGGATCGGTTTCACCTGTTCCAAGAAAGTCGGCAACGCCGTCGCCCGCAACCGCGCCAAACGCCGCTTGCGCGAAATTGCACGGCTCGACCTGCCCGCCTTGGCCAAAGCTGGACATGACTACGTTCTGATCGGCAAAAAAGAAGCCACCGCGACCCGCGACTTTGAAGCAATGCGTGCGGATTTCGCCAAAGCGCTCGGGAAACTGTCATGACCCCCCTCGCCTATCTGCTGTCCCTACCAATCCGTTTTTACCGCCTCGTGTTCTCGCCATGGGTCGGCCACGGCTGCCGATACCACCCGACATGCAGCGCCTACATCATGGAAGCCCTGCGCAAACATGGTGGCATCAAAGGAACAATCCTGTCCGTACGCCGCGTGACACGCTGCCACCCGTGGGGCGGCTCGGGCATCGACAACGTTCCGGACTAGTGAAGGGACGTTCTACGGGGAGGGAGGTTAAGATACTCTAAACTGGTTGAATCTGCTCAATCGTTGAGAGAGCTTCGGCCGGCGTAGAAATGTGCTTCATCCCAAGTTCAGCAAGTGCGCTGGCGTTCTTCTGGAAATCTCGGGTGTTATTAGTAACGAAAACATCCCTGCCCTCATGAATATGAGAATATGCAGAAATTACATCACACCAAGTGTTCCGCCATTTTGACAATTTCTCTGACTGGATTGCATTGTTTGACATCTGCGTTCCCTCAGGCAAGTGGTCCTTAGGTTTCCGGAGCACCTTAGGCGCAATAGCTTTCCAAATTGCATCCCTATCGCGCTTGAATTTCTCACCATCACCAACGTAGTAACAAAAATCGAGATAGCTCAAACCAATGATGCCAGGCATGGGAACAAGGGGTAAATCTTGCCACCCAAGTGCTAAAATCCTTTTCTTGAAAACGTTAGCGTTTCCAGGAAACCGCTTCGATTTGGTATTTTCGGACGCCGACGCCGCAAGAAGCGCGACCTCAAAGCGCCCCAATCTGTGGAGCCGGATTAATTCAGTCACGTAGTTTGCCTGAGGCCGATCTTCCTCGACTTCGATTACACAGTTCCAGTCCAGCGTAATTTTCATCAAGTTCACTCCCATGTTTGGGAGCATAGCTTAGGTCAGTTCAGTGATCCACGTGAATGCTCCGACCACAACAGGTGCAAACCGGACCCTCAATTAATGCAAAGCGAATACCCTATTCGACGGCCTGACAAAACACCAAAACCATACAAGTGTACATACGGGATGTGTACAGGTTGTGTACGCATTGTGTACGGGGATTTCGCCCACTTGTCGGCCGAACCTTGCGCCTGTAATTCATCCCCATGCTTGATGAACCAGATGACATTCACCCGCTGTTTTACGGCGCGCCCAAAACCACCGAGTTCAAGAAGCTCCGCAAGCGGCTTGTGCAGAACACGCGCGAAGCGATTGAGGCCTACGGCATGGTCGACGCGAATGGTGAGCGCGCGAAATGGCTTGTTTGCATGTCGGGTGGCAAGGACAGTTACACGCTTCTAGCGGTCTTGCACGAACTGCAGTGGCGCGGACTTTTGCCCGTTGATTTACTGGCCTGTAACCTCGACCAAGGCCAACCAAATTTCCCTGCAACGGTTCTGCCTAAGTTCCTGAATGATATGCAGGTTCCGCACCGGATCGAGTATCAAGACACCTATTCAATCGTCGTCGATAAAGTGCCCGCTGGCCGCACGATGTGCGCTTTGTGTTCTCGCCTGCGACGCGGGAATCTCTATCGCATTGCCCGTGAAGAAGGCTGTAGCGCTGTGGTCTTGGGCCATCACCGCGATGACATCCTCGAAACGTTCATGATGAACATGTTCCACGGCTCCCGCCTCGCGACGATGCCCCCAAAGTTGTTGAACGAAGAGGGCGATTTGTTCGTCTATCGACCGCTTGCCCATGTCGCAGAAGCAGATTGTGAGAAATTCGCGAGTGCGATGGGCTACCCGATCATTCCATGCGACCTGTGCGGATCCCAAGATGGGCTTCAGCGTCAACAGATCAAAGCCATGCTGGACCAGTGGGAAACAAACACCCCCGGACGGCGCCAGCAGATGTTTGGCGCGCTCACAAACACACGCCCGTCCCACCTTTTGGATCCGTCAATCTTCGACTTTAAGGGATTGCAGCGCCGGATAGGCCCGAACGAGAACAACAACTAAGCCCCCTACCGCGTGACAAAGCGGCCTATAGTCCACAAAAACAAGGCAAAAGCGCTTGACCTTTGCCTCTGTGACCTGTTGAACCTGCTGGATATTTCAACAGCAGTTTCAGGCGACTTACATGGACGACCAGAACAAGAACCTTATCCTCGCAACAGCACTCAGCTTCCTCGTGATTCTGGTATGGTTCGTGTTGTTTCCACCACCGGAACCAGAAGAACTCGCACCAACGGCTGAAATTTCAGCGACCGATGGCGGGACGCTTAGCGTTGATGCAGACGTTCCAACGCAAGTGGGTGAAACGGCTATCTTGGCACCCGTTGCGCCCGAAGAAGTCATCGCGAACGCCCCACGCGTCACCATCGACAGCGCGAGCCTGATTGGTTCCTTGTCCCTGACAGGTGGCCGCATTGATGACCTTTCCCTGAAGTCCTATCACGAAACTCTCGCGGACGAAGAGCTTGTGCGCCTCCTCGCGCCTATCGGCACAGACCACCCGTATTATGCGTCCCACGGTTGGGTTGCAGCGGTTGGTGCAACGGCTGATCAAGTTCCGTCTGCTTCCACTGAATGGCAAATCGAAAGCGGTAGTACGCTTTCCGAAGGCAACGACGTAACCCTCGTTTGGGACAACGACGCTGGCTTAATCTTCCGTAAGACATTCTCGGTAGATGAGCATTTCTTGTTCACTGTCGAGCAATCCGTTGAAAACACGACCGGTAACGAAGTCGCACTGCGCCCTTACGGGTTGGTTGCGCGCCACGGCGAGCCTGAGCAAATCGGATTCTTCATTCAGCACGAAGGTGTTGTTCGGATGTCTGACGGTTCGATGGAAGAAATCAACTACGGTGATATGCCTGACCTCACGACTGACGAAGGCCGCATCGAAGTTGAAGAGAATGGCTGGATCGGGTTCTCCGACCAATACTGGATGACCGCATTGATCCCGACACCGGGGCGCGATTTCCGTTCAACGGCTAAATTTGCAAACGACATCTACCAAATCGAATCTGTCTACCCAATGATAACCGTTGCTGCGGGCGCATCTGCGAACGCGGAGACGCAGTTCTTTGCTGGTGCGCAAGAGTGGGATGTCATTCGCGGATACCAGAATGACCTCGGGGTTGACCGTTTCCTCGACAGTATCGACTGGGGTTGGTTCTTCTTCCTCACGAAACCAATTTTCGCAGTTCTTCACTGGCTCAACGGGCTGATCGGCAATATGGGTTGGGCCATCATCGGCCTTACGCTGATCATCAAGGCACTGCTGCTTCCGCTTGCGTACAAATCCTACGTCTCAATGGCAAAGATGCGTGAATTGCAGCCGCAAATGGCGAAGATGAAGGAAGACGCGGGCGATGACCGTGAAAAACTTCAAAAGGGCATGATGGCGCTTTACAAGGAGAACAAGGTGAACCCTGCATCCGGCTGTTTGCCGATTTTGATGCAAATCCCGATCTTCTTCTCGCTCTACAAGGTTATCTTTGTAACAATCGAATTGCGCCACGCGCCTTGGATCGGTTGGGTCAATGACCTGAGCGCGCCGGACTCTTCATCCTTATTCAACCTGTTTGGCCTGTTCCCATGGGATGCACCGGGTCCTGAATCCTTCTTGTCGTTGGTCTTCATCGGGATTATGCCAATCGTTCTTGGTATTTCCATGTGGCTGCAGCAGAAGCTGAACCCAGCCCCCACAGACGCGACGCAGAAGATGATCTTCGCGTGGATGCCTTGGATCTTCATGTTCATGCTCGGTAGCTTTGCGAGCGGCCTTGTTCTGTACTGGATCGCGAACAACACGATCACGTTCATCCAGCAGTACGCCATTATGCGCAGTCAGGGTTTCAAGCCTGATGTTTTCGGCAACATTCTCGGGCGTAACAAAGCGGACACTGAGTAATGGGTGCGGTCGCTGAACTTTGGCGGCACCCGATTAAAAGCCACGGTCGCGAAACACTCGCGGCTGTGGACCTGCAAACGGGCAAATGCCTGCCGTGGGATCGCCATTGGGCAGTAACCCATGATGTTTCCAAATACGACGGATCAGGTTGGGCGCGGTGCCAAAACTTTATGATTGGCGCGCGGACGCCCAAACTGGCCGGTATCTGGGCGGAACTTGATGATGCGAGCGGGCAGATCACATTGCGCCATCGAGACATCGGTTCAATCACATTCGACCCAAATGAGGATACGGACGCGTTTCTTAAATGGGTCGCACCGCTTTGCCCAGCCGATCGCGCTGTGCCGACAGGTATCGTCGCCGCAGATGGGCGTGGAATGACGGATTCAGACTACCCTTCGATCTCTATCATGACCCGTTCCAGCCATGCCGCCGTAGAAACGGCTATCGGAACGCCGCTTGAACTTGAACGGTGGCGCGGAAACATCTGGCTCGATGGACCTCAACCTTTTGAGGAACTAGAATGGATCGGCAAAACGATCCGCATCGGTACAGCCGAGCTGGAAATTCGCGAACCGATCAAACGCTGTATGCACACTACGTCTAACCCTGTGACAGGGGAACGCGACGCGGATACACTCGGCACATTGAAATCAAAATTCGGCCATGAGTACTTCGGCATCTATGCCGTCGTAATCAAAGATGGTCATGTCGCCCTCGGCGACCAAGCAGAGGTGCTATAATGCAGCTTCCATTCCCTGCCGCAGAAGACCCCGATGACGCAACACGCGAAGCGGGCCGCAAGATGTTTGCGGGCGAAACCGACTTCGTCAAAGGCGTCGTCGCAATGGACGGCTTACCAGAAGCAGACCGCCCCGAGGTGTGTTTTGCAGGGCGATCAAACGTCGGTAAATCAACGTTGATCAACGCGTTGACGGGTCGTAAGGGCCTTGCGCGCGCATCAAACACGCCGGGCCGCACGCAAGAGATCAACTATTTCACCGTTGGCGAGACTCACTACCTCGTCGACCTTCCGGGTTATGGCTATGCCAACGCCCCGGTTGCGGTCGTGGAAAAATGGCAACGTTTGCTCAAGAACTATCTTCGTGGGCGTGTGACCTTGCGCCGTGCGTTTGTGCTGGTGGATGCACGTCACGGGATTAAGTCCGTTGATGAGGAAATCATGGCATTGCTGGCAAGCGCCGCGGTGACGTTCCAATGCGTGATGACCAAGACTGATAAGCTCAAGAAGGGCGATTTGGACAAGGTGTTGGTGCAAGTGCGCGAGAAGCTGCAAAAGTTTCCGTCTGCCTACCCCGAGCTGATCATTACCTCCTCTGAGAAGGGCGAAGGCATAGAAACGTTGCGCGCCATTATCGCTGGGTTAGACTGACCCGAGACGACGCCCATAGGACAGCCATGAGAAAGCAAGATATGAACCGCGATTGGATCGCCACAGCCGCCACCCTCAGCGCGGCGCTGCCTTATCTGCAACGCTACAATGATGCGGTTGTTGTTATCAAATTGGGTGGCCACGCAATGTCATCTGACGCGACGATGGAGAACTTCGCACGCGACGTTGTGCTGATGCAGCAGGTCGGCGTGAACCCCGTGATCGTGCATGGCGGTGGCCCGATGATCAACGAGATGCTCGAGAAACTCGACATCAAATCGGACTTCGTAAACGGCAAACGCGTGACGGATAAGGCGACTGTTGAGGTCGTTGAGATGGTTCTGTCGGGTCGTGTGAACAAGTGGATCGTGAATGCGATTAACCGTCAGGGTGGTCGTGCTGTTGGCTTATCCGGCAAGGATGCGAACCTGATGACGTGTGATCAGGATGCGCCTGAACTTGGTCTGGTTGGCACGCCAGCCGAGATCGATACCAAAGTCCTAAAGACATTGTTTGACGACAACACAATTCCAGTGATCGCACCGCTTGGCGCGGGCCGAGAAGGTGAGACGCTGAATGTGAACGGCGATACGGCTGCTGGCGCCTATGCATCCGCATTGAATGCTGACCGCCTTTTGTTGCTGACGGACGTGTCGGGTGTGAAAGACGGCGACGGCAACGTGCTGACCGAACTTACGCCAGAACAGATTTCTGAGCTGACAGCTTCTGGCGTGGTTGCAGGGGGTATGATCCCCAAGACGCAAACCTGCCTCGATGCGATCTCAAATGGCGTCCGCGCTGCTGTTATTTTAGACGGACGCGCGCCAAATGCTTGCCTGCTTGAACTTTTCACCGAACACGGCGCGGGGTCGATCATTCGGGCCGCGAAGTGACGCTGGACGAAGTCAATACCGCGGCCAAGGCGCTTCACCTCACCGCGCTTGGCGGTTTCCATGAAGACGGCAAAACAACGATCCTACTTGGCCCATTTGAACCTGGGTTCTGGACGTTCGTGACAGATCATCCAGATTTCAAAGGTGACGATCCACTCGACAATTGGTCTAGCGCGACGATCTCGTTGCTGGCTAACGATCTAAACGCACGGGCTGTATTTCCGTTTGGCGGGCCGCCCTACCACCCGTTCATTGAGTGGGCGCTGCGGAGTGGAGAGGTCTGGGCCAGCCCCGTCGGGTTGCTTGTGCACAAGGACGCGGGGCTATTGGTGTCCTATCGTGGGGCCTTGGTGTTCAACCATGTGATTGGGCTTCCAAACCCAGCCGCAAGCCCCTGTGACAGCTGCACAGACAAGCCTTGCTTAACCGCCTGCCCTGTCTCGGCCCTCAGCCCTGATGGATACGACGTAGACCGCTGCAAGGCGCATATGGACGTCGATGAAACCTGTCGCGCAGCGTGCCGCGTGCGCATGTCCTGCCCTGTTAGCCAATCCTACCGTCGCGACCCCGCGCAGACCGTATTCCATATGGAGGCATTCCACCCGTCATGACAAAACGCCTGATCCTGATCCGCCACGCCAAGTCGAGCTGGGATGCCCCGTTCGATGACCATGCACGCACATTGAACGAACAAGGACAGGAAGCCGCCACGGCCATCGGCGGCTGGCTACAATCGAAAGGCTTTCTGCCGGACGCAATCCTCAGCAGTGACGCTGCACGCACGATAGAGACGACGGAACGGATTGTTGCTGCGCTGGGTACAGCCCCTACAATTACCTTCAAAGACAACTTGTATCATGCGCCGCCAGCCACGCTGATGCGTGTACTGCAAAAGACCAAAGGGAACACCGTTGCGCTTGTCGCACATAACCCCGGTATCGCGTTTTTCGCGGAAGAGATTGTCGCTAAAGCTCCCGCGCACAGCCGGTTCCTAGATTTCCCAACCTGCGCAACACTGGTCTGCGACTTTCCAATTACAGATTGGGCCGACGCGGTTTCCCGGTCGGCCCAAGTAGTAGATTTCGTAGTTCCGAAAGATCTGGCTTAGTGGCCTAGGATCTGGCTGAGGAACAGCTGTGTGCGTTCAGATTGTGGGTTGTTGAAGAACTCTTCTGGTTCATTCTGTTCGACGATCTGGCCAGCATCCATAAAGATAACGCGGTTCGCAACCTGACGGGCAAAGCCCATTTCGTGCGTCACGCAAAGCATAGTCATGCCTTCTTCGGCCAGCTCGATCATGGTGTCCAAGACTTCCTTGATCATCTCTGGGTCAAGCGCCGATGTTGGCTCGTCAAACAGCATGATGCGCGGGCGCATACACAACGACCGGGCGATCGCCACACGCTGCTGCTGACCACCAGACAATTGGCCAGGGTACTTCAGCGCTTGATCAGGGATTTTCACCTTTTCAAGGAAATGCATTGCGGTTTCTTCCGCTTCCTTTTTCGGTGTCTTGCGGACCCAAATCGGTGCAAGCGTGCAATTCTCAAGGATCGTCAGATGCGGGAAAAGGTTGAAGTGCTGAAAGCACATGCCAACCTCTGACCGGATCTTGTCGATGTTCTTGAGGTCCGACGAAAGCAAAGTCCCGTCCACGGTGATCTTGCCTTGCTGGTGCTCCTCCAGTGCGTTGATGCAGCGGATCAGCGTTGATTTACCGGATCCCGACGGGCCACAGATAACAATCCGTTCACCCTGATTCACGGTCAAGTTGATGTCCCGCAAAACATGGAACGTACCGTACCACTTATTCATGTTTTCGATGGTAATTGCGATCTCTTCGGAGACCTGCATTTGAGCGGCTTCAGCCATAGGAGTCTCTCCCTTCTTAGCGGTGGTCGGTTGCGAGACGACGCTCCAACCATTGTGAGTATTGTGAGATGCCGTAGCAAACGACGAAGAACAGCAGGGCTGCAAAGCCGTAGAGTTCCCAGTAGATGCCATTCCATTCCGTTGCCGCACTCAGCGGGCCGCGGATCATGCCCACGACGTCGAACATCGAGATGACTGAGACCAGCGTTGTGTCCTTGAACAGACCGACCGCAATGTTCACGATTCCGGGGATCGAAATCTTAAGCGCTTGCGGCAAGATGATCAGACGCATCGCTTGGGCGTAATCCAGACCAAGGCTGTCGGCTGCCTCGTATTGCCCCTTTGGCAGGGCGGCAAGGCCACCTCGGATCACTTCGGCGATATAGGCCGAAGAGAACATGGTGATCATGATCACCACCCGCAGGAACAGGTCTGTCGTCGTCCCCGGAGGGAACAGATAGGCCAGCATCACAGATGCCACGAAGAGGAGTGTGATCAGTGGCACGCCACGAATGAATTCGATGAAGATCACACAAATCCATTTGATCAGCGGCATGGAAGACTGGCGGCCCAGCGCCAAGGCAATCCCCAGCGGGATCGACAGCGATACGCAAACCACACCAAGCATCATGTTGAGCATAAAGCCCCCAAGATCTCGGCTTGGTACCGCTTGCAGCGCCGCATTGTCACTTGCGCCTTCGGGGATCAACAGACCCCCAATGAACCAAATTGCCACCGCCGCAATAACACCGCCGAAAAAGCCCATTGCAAAGCTGCTTTGGACAAGCTTGCGATAGACCATGACGCCACCAATCACGCCAACAAGCGCAAGGATCGGCACAAGGATCGTACCGCCCCAGATCAGATAATATGCGATGAATGGGAACAGCGCGGTAAAAATCAACAACTTGCGTGGCAGATCAAAGAACATTACCGGCGCGGCCGCAACGAACAGCAAGACAAACGCAAGCGTCGGCCGCCAGTATTGATCAGATGGATAGACAAATCCGAACATCAGCTGGTTCCAGCGTTCTGTGAGAACAGAGAAACATGCACCCGTTGCACCATCCAACACCTCACGGCACTCAGACAAACTGCTTGTCGTCCAGACGCCGCCCAAGATCCATGGCAAGGCGGAACTCAAGATCGAATAGATAACGACGAAAGCCAACAGCGTCAGAATTGCGTTGGGAATTGTCGAGAACAGGTTCTCGCGCATCCATTTCACGATACCACGCTCTGTTACGGGTGGATCCAATTCAGGAAGTGTCTCTGTCCGGACGAAGGCCGCGGAATGTGTGGTTGTATTCTCGACCATATTACCGCTCCTTCAACTTAACGGCGTTGTTATAGATGTTCATAAACGTCGAGATCAGAAGTGAGATCGTGAGGTAAAAGAGCATCAACAAGAGGACGCATTCGATCGCCCGACCGGTCTGGTTCAGCGTAATGCCACCCAGCGTTGCGGTGATGTCTGCATAGCCCACGGCAATCGCCAAAGAAGAGTTCTTGGTGATATTGAGGTATTGCGAAATCAACGGCGGTATAATCACCCGCAACGCCTGTGGCAGCACGACGAGCGACATGATCCGCCCTGAACGTAGTCCAAGCGCACCAGCGGCTTCTGTCTGGCCTTTGGACACAGCTTGAATGCCTGCGCGCACGTTCTCGGCAATAAATGCGCCAGTGTAGATCGATAGGGCGAACCAGAGCGCAATAAGCGGGCCACCAACCTTGATGCCGCCTGCAAAGTTAAAGCCCTTCAGCTCTGGAATGTCCCATTTCAACCCAAGAACAAACAGCAGCACGATGACCGGCAAGAACCAGATCGCGAGGTTTGTCCAAAGCGTATTAGGCCGCACCCCGGTGGCTTCTTGGGTGGCATTGGCCCGTGACGTCACCATCCGCGTCGCAAAGAAGGACGCGATCAGGACGCCGATCACGAATAGCCAATTGATGCCACCGTTGCCCTCTGGGCCAAGCCCGCGCGTAAAATAAGGACCCGGCGTATAGACCCCACGGTTTGTGAAGGCAAAAAGATCAAAGAGCATCGAGGCTTCTGGTTCATCGCCCCGAAACGCCCGCGGACCGGGCAGGACGGCAATCATGATCGTAAAGATGATCAGGATCCAGATGAGGACCGGAATGTTGCGAAAGATCTCAACATAAAAAGCCATAAGCTTGCGGACGAGCCAGTTGTTGGACAGACGCAGCACACCAGCGATCACACCAAAGAACGTGGCAGTGACGCAGGCCAAAAAGGCCACAAGCAATGTGTTAAGGATGCCAACCATCGCGGCACGCGCGTTACTTGATTGGCTATCATATTCGATCAGGCGCTGGTTAATATCATAACCGGCGGGTGACCCGAGAAATTCGTAAGAAATGTTCAACCCCGCAGCGGCCAAGTTGGTACTGACGTTGAGGTAAAAGAACCCAAGACAAAGGGCCAGAATGATGGCGGCTACGGCTTGGAATGTATATGAACGATAGCGCGTATCGTTGATGAGCATCGAAAGGCTAAAAGACCCCTGTGGCGGATCGGTGATCGCACTCATAATGTGTTCCCCACTGGTCCGATCGTCGCTGCGGCACGTTAATCGGCCGTCTATATACTGATCGGATATTCTGTTGGCTATTGGTGAAAGGGCGCGGCTTTCGCCGCGCCCTTCAAGTCTGTTCCGGTCTTAGCGGAAAGGAGGCGAGTAAATCAGGCCGCCTTCGGTCCACATGGCGTTCAGGCCACGTGCCAGACCGATTGGTGTGGACTCACCGATGTTCTGCTCAAACAGCTCACCGTAGTTACCACCAGCGGCAATCGCGTTTTTCGCCCAGTCTGCTTCCAGACCCAGCATTGCGCCCAGTTCACCTTCGGTGCCCAGCAGACGGTTGACTTCTGGGTTGTTCGTTGGTGCTGCGGACAGCTCAGCGATGTTTGCAGATGTCACACCCAGCTCTTCAGCTGTGATCAGAGCGTTCAGAGTCCAGCGTGCAATGTCGCCCCACTCGTTGTCGCCGTGACGGACCAATGGGCCGAGTGGCTCTTTGGAGACGATTTCTGGCAACAGAACGTGATCGCCAGGTGCTTCGAACGTCGCACGTGTCGCAGCCAGACCGGATGCGTCAGTTGTGTACACGTCACATGCACCAGCAAGGTACTGCTGCTGTGCTTCTGCGTTTGTTTCGATAGGCACAGGCTCATAGCTGATGTTGTTTGAACGGAAGAAATCAGCCAAGTTCAGCTCGGTTGTTGTACCAGTCTGAATGCAGACGGTCGCGCCGTCCAGTTCAGTTGCTGATGACACGCCCAACGCGGATGGGACCATAAAGCCCTGACCGTCATAGTAGTTCACGCCAACGAATGTGAACTTAAGGTCGATATCGCGCGAGAACGTCCATGTGGTGTTACGTGCCAGCATGTCGATTTCGCCAGAGGCAAGTGCTGTGAAACGTGTCTTACCAGTTGTCGGTACGAACTCGACAGCTGTTGGGTCGCCAAAGATGGCTGCTGCAACGGCACGGCATACGCCAACGTCAAAGCCTTCCCATTCACCAGATGCGTTCGGTGCTGCGAAACCGGTCAGACCAGTTGTCACACCACAGTTCAGCGATCCGCGTGCTTTGACGTCGTCAAGCGTTGCCGCAGAAGCCGCTACAGCGGACAAGCCAG
>CALBVZ010000157.1 GCA_937969445.1 uncultured Octadecabacter sp.
CGAACGCCATCGCGGGTGTACCCCATCGCAGCAAGGCCAATTGTCGACTTCCCTGCGCCGGATTCACCGATAAGACCCAGAACCTCGCCTTTCTTTAGCGTTAGGTCGACACCGTTGATAATAGGGTTCCACGTTTCGTCGGAACGGCCTTCGATCTTGAGGCCCTTGATCGTGAGAAGATTGTTCATTCTTTCAGCCCCGACGTCTTGTGCAGCATCCAATCGACCACGAAGTTCACCGCGACGGTTAGGAGCGCGATGGCGATTGCGGGGAAGAATGGGAACAGTGATTTATAGACCTCCCCCAAAAGTAGTTCGGTAGGAAGATTCTCTGCATAATCTTGTGATACAATAGATGCACTGCTGATAAACGGAGCGAGATCACGCACCATTGTACCCCAATCTGCCAACGGTGGCTGGATACCAACGCCAAGGAATGACAGCGCTGCAATTGTTAGAAAGACAAAGCAGAAGCGCAGACCAAATTCCGCGAGAAGCGGCGCCATAGCGTTCGGTAAGATTTCTTTGAACACGAGATAGCCTAGGCCTTCACCGCGAAGTTTCGCAGCTTCGATATAGTCCATCACCACAATGTTCAGACCCACCGCGCGCGCCAATCGAAAAACGCGCGTGCTATCAATCAGCGCGATAATGAGAACCATAAAGATCGTGAGTGGTACACCCAGCGACTCGGCCCAAAAACTGGCTAATGTCATAAGAAGTAGAGCGAAGATCAGTGAAGGAATGGCCATAAGAACATCTACGGACCGAGACAGCAATTGATCTAACCATCCTTGCAACGTCGCCGCCAAAAAGCCGAGCGACCCGCCGAGGAAAAAGGCAAGGCATGTGGTAATGAACGCGATGCCAACTGTATTTTGCGCTCCGTAAACAAGACGACTTAGGATATCGCGCCCAATCTGATCTGTACCAAGCGGATACTCTGGGTTGCCGCCGAATGCAGGGTCACTACCTGCAACAACGTTTGCGGCACCCAGAATTTCAGACTGCCCATATGGAGCAATCGCACCCGCGAAAATTGCGAATACGGCATAGATAAAAATGACCAGAATACCGAATGCCGCCGTTAACGGCATTGACCGAAACAATTTTCTAGATCCCGCAGTTCCGATAGTGCGCCCTAAAAGCCGAAACAAAAATGCAGCAATTGACCCGATTATGAAAGCCTGAACCGCCCAACGAAAGAACATGACACTTGCATTGGGAACACCGTCTTCTCTAACGACCGGTTGGAAGTAATAGTATACAGCCAAGATTAGCAGGGCTGCTCCGAGAACGTAGCCAAACGCGACACCAAAGCTCATATCGCGGTACTTGGGGGAGTTACTGGTGATCTTCTGCCCCGCCAAACGGAACACATACCCACCAACTAGAAGCACAGCGAAAAGGGCCGCCACCCACATCAAACCGCTCATTTTGGATGCCTCAGACGTGGGTTGGAAATGATAGAAAGAATATCCGCCGTCAGGTTCAGCAAGATATACGCCGCTGCAAAGATCAGGCAGCAGGCCTGCACAACTGGGATGTCACGGATCTTGACTGAGTCGACGAACAGTTGGCCGATCCCTGGATAGACGAACACCACCTCAACCACGACAACGCCGGTAATGAGGTAAGCGAGGTTCAACGCGACGACGTTGATAATTGGTGCCAGTGCGTTTGGAAGCGCGTGTTTCACAATCACACGCAAGGGGCTGAGACCCTTAAGGCGCGCCATTTCAATATATGGGGACGCGAGAAGGCTGATAATCGCGGCACGTGTCATTCGCATCATATGGGCCGTAACAACCAAGGTCAGCGTTAGCGCTGGAAGCATCGACTTTTCCAGCCTCTCAGAAAACGCCATGCCTTCAAAGATGTTGCTGAGGCTTGGGAAGATCGGGTTCAGAACCGCAAGGAATAGGATCAGCACATAAGCCATGAAAAATTCAGGGCTGGAAATTGAGCTTAGCGTGAACATGTTAGCAGCTTTGTCGAAAGCAGTGTTCCGGTAAAGCGCCGCTAAAATGCCGAGGATCACGGCCAGTGGTACAGCAATGCAGGCTGTTACGGTCGCAAGAAACATCGTGTTGGAAAGACGTGGTGCGATCTGTTCTGCAACCGTTGTCGTGCCAGCACCGCCAAAGTTCGCGAAGTTCAGCTGCGCAAAGCTCGTCCCGAGATCTAGCGTCAGCATGCCCTTTAACCAGTCGAAATATCGAACGACAAGTGGTTGGTCTAATCCGAGGTCGCGACGAATAGAAGCTACAGATTCCGGTGTGGCGCCCTGCCCCAAAATGGCTTCGGCGAAATCACCTGGAAGCGAATTGACCGCTACGAATATGACAATGGAAACAACAAAAAGGGTTAGTATCCCTAGTCCGAGTCGCTGAAGAACAATCTTCAATAATGATCTCAAGCCTTTGGCCTCCTTGATTAGGAGCAGCGTAACGCCAAAGAGCAATCATACAACCCAGTAATGTTCTGCCCTTTACGAAGCGCCAATACCGTCCATTCCACGAACGAGTTCCGCTGTGATGCCGGGCTCGGAAAGCGCATGACCTGCTTTCGCAACCATTATCAAACGACTCTTCGGCCAATTAGATGCAAGCGCGTACGCAGAGACAGGCGGGCAAATCATGTCGAACCGCCCTTGCACGATGATTGCCGGAATGTGGGCGATCTTGGCGACGTTACGTAGAATCTGCTGTTCGTCATTTAGGAAGCATCTATTGATGAAATAATGATTTTCCAGACGGGCAAAGGCACGTGCATATTCCCCTGCACTGGTCCCACCTATCCCCTGACTATCAATAGACGCCAAAGCATTTTCCCAACCCGCCCAAGCGCACGCGTACTTCGTTTCTAGCATCGCATCGCCAGAAAACAGCCGCTTGTGATACGCTGCAATCATGTCGTGGCGTTCATCCTCGGGAATGAGATCTTCAAAGGTTTGCCAGACCTCCGGCCAAAACGCTCCAGCGCCACCTTGGTAAAACCAATCCAGTTCGCGCTGAGTACTGAGGAAAACACCACGTAAAACAAGCTGCAAAACAGACGCTGGATGGGCTTGTGCATAGATCAGTGCAAGGGTCGCACCCCAACTGCCGCCAAAGACGATCCAATCGGAAACACCAAGCGTTTCCCGAATGAGTTCAATGTCGGACACGAGATGCCAAGTGGTGTTGTTCTCAACGCTCGCATGCGGTCTTGAGCGCCCGCAACCACGCTGGTCAAACAGGATAACCCGATAGATGTCAGGATCAAAAAAGCGTCGCATCATCGGACTGCATCCACCACCGGGACCGCCATGCAAAACAACAACAGGCAGCCCATTAGGATTGCCACATTGCTCAACGTAAATCCGGTGCCCGTCCCCCACGTCCAGCATCTGCTGTTCAAATGGGTCAATAGGAGGATAGAGATACGCAACCGCGCTTTTATGTCCTGAGGCCTTGTCCATATCCAATCTATATAGTGGGTAGCAGGCGATGCCCAGATGATGCACGAGTGCCCACTAGTTTCGGAGTCCACATGACAGCCTCACAAACAACCGTTGATCCCGCAGAAATTGCCAAGTTTGAAGCCATGGCTGCTGAATGGTGGGACCTAGAAGGTAAGTTCAAACCGCTCCACATGCTCAACCCGACGCGATTGGATTACATTACACAGCAAATCACGTCAGAGTTTGATCGTGACTTGAAGTCGGACAAGCCGTTTGCAGGACTGCGCATTCTTGACATCGGGTGCGGCGGTGGCTTGCTTTGCGAACCAATGGCGCGGCTTGGCGCCGAAATTATCGGTGCCGATGCTGCCGAAGGGAACATACCTGTGGCACAGGTTCACGCCGAACAGTCCGGCCTAACCATCGACTATCGCTTCACAACGGCTGAAGACATGGCTGCTGCGGGTGAACAATTTGATGTCGTTCTGAATATGGAAGTCGTGGAACATGTTGCTGACCCTCTTTCGTTTCTAACGGCGTGCCAGCAGCTGTTGAAACCCGGCGGGCTTCATATTTGTTCAACCATCAACCGGAACCCAAAGAGTTTCGCGATGGCAATTGTAGGGGCGGAATTCATCATGCGTTGGCTGCCCAAAGGCACCCATGAATGGGACAAATTTATTACGCCAGATGAATTGTTTGAATTGTTGAGAAACGCAGGATTAGACCCAGTCGATCGCAAGGGTTTCAAGTTTGATTTTCTGGGGTGGAGTTGGTCAATCTCCGAAAGTGATTTGTCCGTGAACTACGTGACTGCGTCCCTGAAACCGGCTTAACTAACGTTTACTCTTCGTCACTCAACCGTAGACGTAGTTCGCGCAACGCAGGTAAAATCGAACGCACCTGATCCGCCCCAACCTGATCAACCGCATGCGCGATGATTGGCGCAATGGCCGCCATCGCAGTATCGCGTGCTGCAAGGCCAGATCTACTGACAGTAACAAGTTTCCGGCGCGCATCGTCCCAGTCGGGGCGAATATGGATATATCCCGCCGCTTCAAGTTTGCGCAGCGTGTTTGTCATCGCCCCGCGGGTTAGGTGAAAGGTCTTCGCAATTTGCGCCGGTGTCTTTTCGCTTTGCGTACGTGCCAAATGGTTCAGAACCGAAAAGTGAGACAACACCATACCTTTGGGCAGCGCTTTGGCGACACTGTTGCGCGCAAGCTGATCGACAGTGAGGATCTCACTGAATAGCGCAACGGCGAGGCTATCTGTTTCTTGGCTCATCGACTTTAGGGACCACTAATTACTCTATCATGCGTTAACGCAGGAATACGTTTGCGCGCTTTAGACACGTCATTGAGGTCAAAATCAACGAGCGTGATGCCACTGGCTGACCCTGCGTCGGCCAATACCTCTCCCCAAGGCGAAACCACAAGAGAATGCCCGTATGTTTGTCGGGACTTGCCTGATTGGGTTGAATGAATTCCCGTTTGGGCTGCCGCAACCACGAAACATCCTGTCTCAATCGCGCGCGCGCGCAATAGGGTTTCCCAATGTGCAGCACCCGTAACAGCCGAAAACGCTGATGGAACAAGTATTATGTCGGCTCCCGCTTTGGCCAAGGTACGGTGCAAATGCGGGAAACGCAGATCATAGCATATTGTAAGACCGATCTTCGCATCGCCCATATCTGCCAAAACTGCCCGACTTCCTGGGGCATAACCGGAAGATTCAGCGTAGGTTTCAGTTTCGCTTACCTGAACGTCGAACATATGGATTTTGTCGTAGGTCGCGGCTATTTCACCAGAAGGATTGATCATAAACGATCGATTCACAAATCGCTCATCTGCCCCACCCTTCAACGCAAGTGATCCAATCGACAGCCAGATACCATGTTCGCGTGCCGATTCCCTTAGCCCTATTAGCGTCGGGTCTTCGTCTTGATGGTGCAGAACTTTGGATTGGTGGGCTCGATCCATACTGACGCAATTCGTCACTTCAGGCGTACAAACCAACGTCGCTCCTTGTGCGGCTGCATCCGCAATCATCTGCTCCACCAGCTCCAAATTTTCAACTGGATTGTCAGACGACGTCATCTGAAGGACGGCGACCTTCACCCGTTCAAAAGTGGGTCAAGCTTACCGGCCCGATCCAACGCAGCCAAATCATCGCTTCCGCCAATATGTTCGCCATCAATGAAAATTTGCGGAACAGTGCGGCCGCCATTTGCACGCTGCACCATTTCGGCACGACGCGAAGGGTCACTCATGACATCGATTTCTGTGTAGCTAACGCCCTTGGAAGACAGCAATCCTTTCGCGCGGTGGCAAAAGCCACAAATTGGGGTGGTATAGATTTCAACGTTTGCCATTGGGGTATCCTTAAATTGAGTTATCCCTATTTAGGCATCCTTCACGACGCGGGCCAGTGAAAGCACGTAAACGTCATCTGCGCCGGCTGCGAAACTTGCCTCTGTTGCCGCCGCGAACGTCGCGCCGGACGTCATTACATCATCAACGAGTAGTATTTTGCGGCCCTTTAGCTGTGTTGCCCGCTTCTGATTCGCAATAATTGCCCCGCTGAGGGTCTCAAACCGCTGGTCGCGGTTATGTCCATCTAGTGGGGCCGTCCGTTTTGTGCGTACAAGCCCATCGGGGCAACAATCGACCCCCGCAAGTTGTGCAAGCTGTCCGGCAAGAAGCGCCGCTTGATTGAACTTTCGTCTGAGTAACCGGAAATGATGTAGCGGTATCGGCACCACCAGTGTTTCCGGTGTCATCAATGGTTCAGCTGATTTCAACATCCAAGGACCGACTGCACGGACAAGATCTGTTCTGTCACCGTGTTTCAAGGATAGAACAATCCTCCGTGCGTGGTCCTTATAGACCAGCGTTGCGCGTCCCTTCGACCAGGGCCGCGCGACAACCATGCAATCATCGCAAAGTAGCCTTTCATCAGGAGCGTCATCCCCGGGCAAGGGGGTACCACAACCATTGCAACACAGACCCTCGATAAAAGGCGTCTGGGACCAACAAGACCCGCACAAACCAAAATCGGACTCAGTCCTCGCGTCGCACATGGCACATTGCGGCGGGTAAAGAATTTGGATCAACCTTTGCATCGTCTTCAGTTTCTCCTAAATGGCAGGGATGGATATGCCCCCTCGCCTTACCGACCGAACCGCACTGGCCCGCAATCGCGCGCGTGCCGATGTTCTATTCCTGCAAGCCGCCTCTGCGGATGATGTGCATGAAAGACTGATCGAGGTTAACAGAACCTTTACAGCGCCTGCTGTTGTCACAGGATTTCCGGAGGCTTGGGCAGAATGGATGCCCAGCGCGAAGATCGTCGAAGATCGGGAAACGCTTGATTTGGAAGAGGGTGCACATGACCTCATCATCCACGCGCTATCGCTCCATTGGGCCGATGACCCAATCGGGCAGTTAGTCCAATGCCGTCATGCGCTGAAGCCCGATGGGCTACTCATCGCGTCGCTCTTTGCCGGCCAAACTTTGCATGAGCTGCGCAGCGTCTTAGCTGAGGCTGAGGTCGCGCAAACCGGCGGTTTATCCCCGCGTATTTTGCCAATGGGTGAGGTTCGCGATTTGGGTGGGCTTTTACAACGTGCAGGACTCGCGTTGCCGGTTGCGGATATGATGCCGCTGACAGTGACATACGACACACCGATCCATTTGATGCGTGACATACGTGCAATGGGGGAGGGCAATGCAATGGATCAACGTCAACGCACACCCACTGGCCGCAAGGTTTTCGCGCAAGCGATGTCGCGCTATGTAGACACATTCGCGATGGATGATGGCCGCATCCCTGCAACATTTGAGATCGCGACGCTAACCGGATGGGCGCCTTCTGAGGGCCAGCAAAAACCGCTGCGACCGGGTTCGGCAATGACGCGGCTTTCAGACGCACTTGGCACCGATGAGTTGCCCTTAGACCGCTCAGATGATTGACCGTTGCCTAAGAAACGATAACTAAGTTTGATAAATGAGTTTGAAAACGAGGATGCCAATGTCTGACGCGAACCCGATCGATACCGCGAAGTGCCCTGTTCATGCTCCGGCTGATCATCCGAAAGTGAAGCCAGCCAAGGTCGGTGTGCTTTTAGCTAACCTCGGGACGCCAGACAGTACAGACTATTGGCCCATGCGTCGTTACCTCAGCGAGTTCCTGAGCGACAAACGCGTGGTCGATTACCCGTCTTGGAAATGGCAGCCAATCCTTCAGCTTATCATCCTATCAAAACGCCCATTCTCAAGCGGCGCAGCTTACAAGAGCATTTGGAACGAAGAGGCAAATGAATCTCCGCTTTTGACGATCACCAAGCAACAAACCAAAGCAATGAAAGCTAGTCTTGCGAAGGTGTATGGCGACGACGTCATTGTGGATTTCTGTATGCGCTACGGCAACCCGTCAACGGAATCCAAAGTGAAAGAGATGATCGCAGCGGGCTGCCAAAAGATCCTCTTTTTCCCGCTCTATCCCCACTACGCTGGCGCGACTTCCGCAACTGCCAATGACCAATTCTTTCGCGCATTGATGAAAGAGAAGTGGCAGCCGATTGCACGTACCGTAGAACCCTATTTCGAAGACACCGCCTATATCGACGCCCTCGCGAAATCCATCGAGGCAGCCTATGCGAAAGCCGATAAAAAGCCCGAAATCCTCGTGTGTTCGTATCACGGAGTTCCGCAGCGCTATTTGATGGAAGGCGATCCGTATCATTGCCAATGCCAAAAAACGACGCGCTTGCTGAAAGAGCGGCTTGGTTGGGATGACACGCAGATCATTACAACGTTCCAAAGTAAATTTGGACCTGAAGAATGGTTGCAGCCCTATACAGTCGAAGAGGTCGCGCGCCTTGCTGAAAAAGGGAAAACCAACATCGCAGTTTGCGCGCCTGCGTTTTCAGCAGACTGCATTGAGACGTTGGAAGAGATTAATGAAGAAATCAAAGAGAGCTTTGAACACGCTGGTGGTGAACACTTCACCTACATTCCGTGCCTTAATGACGATGCGGCACATATCGATGCGCTGTCAGGGATTGTGCAGCGGAACCTGCAAGGGTGGCTCGACTAAACTGAACTATCCAGAAATCAGACCCGACAAATGAAAAGGCCGCCCCGAAAGGAGCGGCCTTAAGCATAGAAAGTGCTGAAAGGCTTAGTCAGCCAGTGCAGCAGCAATCAGAGCAACCAAGATCAGTGGAATGATCAGGCCAGCAGAAGAAGAAGAACCAGCTGTTTCTTCCATAACTACAACAGGTGCCATTTCCATTACTGGCTCGGACATGTTGCCCGCGAAAGATGTGGATGCTGCTGTTGCGAATGCGGCTGCAAGTGCGAATTTTTTCATTTTATTTCTCCAAGTTATTGCCCACGGCAAATTTGTTGAGGTTTAAGCCATGGGCACCCAAGACTTCCCTCTTCACTTCCCAAATCACGAAACAACCCTGAATGCAAAGCCAATTTTGGTTTTCGCGCCTTGCGTCAAGCAAAGTGTCGTCAAATCAGCAACACTTGGATTCTGAGACGCATTATCCCAGAAAGCGCCCCAATTCAGGTCATTATTGAATTCTAGGTAACATAGACCAGGTAAGATTAGGTATATTAGCTGCGAAATTATGGCGAATTTGCCGCGTTCGCATACCAAAGTTGCCTAGTTTGCGCTGTATCACGCCGATGTGGGTTTGAAACGTAAGGCCCGAACGGGTATGGCAAATGAAATCGATAAAGGTACTTATATGCTCCGCCGTTCATTCATTCTTGGTTCTATGGCTTTTGGTTTGGCTTCTTGTGGTGGCACGCAGGCCGCAATTGGCCCAGATGGCCTTCCAGTTGCGCAAATTTATAGAATCAGCGCACAAGACACTGATAATATTCAATTTCGCGTATTGGACGGACTGAATGCGCTGCGACAATCTGCTGGTGTGCAAACAGTCCAATTAAACGCCCAGTTAAACGCGGCGGCTGCGACCCATTCGCGCGACATGTCTGTTCAGAACCGTCCTTGGCACTTTGGGTCAGACGGATCTTCACCAATTGATCGCCTGCGTCGCGTTGGCTACGGCGGAGCTTTGACCGGTGAAACAATTTCCGAGACCTATGAAACTGAGCTCGAGACGCTTGGCGCTTGGATGCGCGAACCTAGCACCCGTGCCGTTCTGCTTGATCCCGAGGCGACAGAAATGGGTATCTCTTGGTTTCAAGAAAGTAACGGTAAAATTTGGTGGACATTGGTCTTGGCCAACAGCAACCAGAGTCCAATTATCGCTCAACAGAACCCTGTTCCGCTTCAATAACGCTTAACTATTCAGAAAAATTGGCGTTCCGACGTTCACCATCGCGTAGATTTCTTCCATCTCGCGATCACGAACAGCGATGCAACCTGCTGTCCAATCCGCAGTGGTGCGTTTTTCACGCGGAGTGCCGTGGATAAAGATGTCACCCCCTGGCCGGCGCCCAAGTTCACGGGCACGCGCGCGATCAGCGGCGTTAGGATATGATATGCCGATGGAAAGATAGAAACTGCTGTTTGGGTTTTTGCGGTCGATGAAATATGCGCCTTCCGGTGTCTTCCCATCGCCTTCTATCTGCTTGTGACCTTCTGGCGCAAATCCCAACTCAAAATCATAAGCCTCAAGAACGTCGTTTCCGTTCATCAAGAACATCTGACGGTTCGATTTTTGAACAACAACGCTGGTCACTGGGGGACCAGTATAAACGCGAAACTTATTTGAACATGCTGTCAGCGCGAAAAGCGCCGCCGCACTGGTAAACATCCTTCGATTCATCATCATACTGCCCTACTCATTCTTTTTTGGGAATGATTAGCGCATTTCCACCAAAATACCTAGATTTTATAAGGGTCCGCTAATCACTTGCGTGTGAAACTGCCGACGAGTTCAACATGAGGTGACCAACGGAACTGATCAACGATGTCGAGCCACTGCAATGTGAATCCAGCGGCGATCAACGCTGCTGCGTCCCTCGCAAATGTAATCGGATTACAAGAAACCATTGCTACCGCGCGTAAATCTGAAGCGCAAAGCGTTGCAATTTGCGCATTAGCGCCTGCGCGTGGAGGGTCAAGCACCGCTAGATCAAAACGATTTAGTTCGTCTGGCTCAAGCGGTCGACGGTATAGATCACGGGTCTCGGTGGTAATTGTCTTCACGCCTTTGGCATGACGCCATCCGCGATCCAGCGTTTCAAGCATCTCATCGCTGCTCTCAACAGCATGTACTTCGCAGTGTTCCGCCAGAGGTATGGAAAACGTCCCTGCCCCGGAAAACAGATCAACAACACGTTTCGAGCCA
>CALBVZ010000158.1 GCA_937969445.1 uncultured Octadecabacter sp.
TCGACTTCGGTGATATAATCGCGCAAGGAAATACGGTCGCGCAGCCCGCCATTGCCGTTTGGCGCGGTGGCTTCGGCCCGCTCTGACGGGTGGGCAAACGCCAATTTTGTATCGCTGCTCATGTTGTCACCCTTCCAGTCGTTCCGATGGGGATACTAACTGTGTAGGACATCGACAAGCACCACTTACGGCACCCGAGCGGTTAAACGCGCTTAACTTTGACGGTAGAAGTGGTGCGAACCGATTGTCGCCGTGCGTGGAAAGACGCGGGCCCAACGCGGGTTAACGGCCCGTGTGTGGTAATGCGTAGCGCCATCCGTCAATTGGCGCGGTGCGCCATCAATCAACAAACGTGCGACCTTGCCGACCTTTGCCCATGCAGCCTGCTCATGGATCACTTCGGCTGCGCCGTCACAGGTGTAGGTAAACTGACAAGCAAACTGGCGGCCGGTCCCTTGATTGATTACGCCGCACAGCGTGCTTGGGTAGCGTGAAGAATCGACACGGTTCATGATGACCTCGCCGACAGCAAACATGCCGCGCACGCTTTCACCGCGTGCCTCGAAGTATAGGGCTTCGGCCAAACACTTCCACTGATCACCGCCGGATGCGGATGGCTGGGACGCGAGGAATGCGTTGTCGTAAGTAATAACGTCTGGGGCCGTCGGGATGTTGCGTGCGGATGCAGGTGGCACAGCAGTCAACGCAGCAACACGCGCATCTGAAACTTGCTGGATCGCTGCGCGTTCCTGTCCAAGCAGCGCACCCAAACGTGCGGCCAAGACTTCGTCAGCTTGCGCGGCAGACACACCACCGAAAGCAATTCCAAAGCTCATGGCGCAGATCGCCAAAAGTTTCGTTCCGATACGCTTAGGCATATTTGCCCCCAAGACAAAACGTGATGAGCTTCACGCGAGCGCCTTGCCTTTAAGGGAATGTTGCTGGCACGTCGAGTCTGCCCCAGTGCGCTAACCCGCCGCACCGATGCAGTTAAGGCACAGCCTAAGCAACGAACCACAACATATTGCGGCTGTTGTCTTTTTCAAAGTCACACCTAGGATCGAAAATTAGCCTAACCTGTCCTTCAGTGCTAGCTGTGCAGCGGAAAGTCGCGCAACTGGCACGCGGAATGGTGAGCAGGACACATAGTCAAAGCCCTGCGCGCGGCAGAACGCGATCGTAGCGGTATCGCCACCGTGCTCGCCGCAAATGGATAAGGTCACGCCCGGGCGCCCTTTTCGGCCCCGTTCAGCACCGAGCTTAAGCAACTCACCAACGCCTTCCAGATCAAGCGTGTGGAACGGGTCTTCTTCGTAGACCTGCAGCCTGACATAGTCGGACATGAATTTACCCGCGTCATCACGGGACAGCCCGTATGCCATCTGGGTAAGGTCGTTGGTCCCAAACGACAGGAAGGCGGCATGTTCGGCAATATCTTCGGCACGCAACGCGGCGCGTGGAGTTTCAACCATAACGCCCAAACGGTATTCAAAATCGACACCGGATTCAGAATGCACCGCAGCTGCGACGGCCTCAATATGCGCCTGAACCAGCTCAACTTCGCGCTTGGCACTCACGAGCGGGATCATGATCTCGGGCACCAAAGTGCGCCCGTTCTGCTGACACGCCACGACTGCCTGGAAAATCGCACGGGCCTGCATTTCATAAATCTCGGGCACAGTAATACCCAACCGGACGCCACGCATCCCAAGCATGGGATTGTATTCCGTCAAATCTTCGACCCGCGCGGTAACTTCCGCCAAAGGCACATCAAGAAGGTCGGCAAGCTCGCGCATGCCGGCTTTACCCGCTGGAAGGAATTCATGAAGGGGCGGGTCAAACAGACGAATGCAAACCGGCTGCCCATCCATAATCTGAAAGATATCCGCAAAGTCAGATTGCTGGAGCGGCAACAACCGCTCAAGCACCGCAGCGCGCCCTTCAGGGCTGTCAGCAAAGATCATTTCGCGCATCAAATCAACACGATCACCATCAAAGAACATATGCTCTGTGCGGCATAGCCCGATGCCTTGGGCCGCAAAGTTTCGCGCAGTTTGCGCATCCGCTGGGGTATCCGCGTTGGCACGAATACCAATGTCACGCACATCATCTGCCCATGTCAGGAGGGTCTGAAACGCATCATCAAGCGCAGCTTCCAGCATCTTTGGCTCACCCACCAAAACCTGTCCGGTACTACCATCAACTGTAACCATATCGCCCGCGTTTAGAACGCGCCCGTCTGGGCCTGAAATCTCGCGCTTACGCTCATCCACATCCAGATCTGCCGCGCCAACGATACACGGGAGGCCGATGCCCCGCCCGATGACCGCGGCATGGCTCGTAATGCCGCCGCGCAGGGTCACAACGGCAACTGCCGCGTGCATACCGCGAATGTCTTCAGGCGTGGTCTCGCGGCGCACCAGCACGCAGGCCTCACCACGTGACGCACTTGCTTGCGCTTCGGACGCCGTAAAAACCAAACGCCCCGACGCCGCACCCGGGCTAGCCGCGATACCTGAAACGAGTAAATCCCGTTCGGCACGGCTGTCGACCTGACGGTGCAACAGTTCTGACAACGCCGCAGGCTTCACCCGCATGATCGCTTCTTCTTTGGGGATCACACCTGTGTCCGCTAGATCGACAGCAATTCGCACGGCCGCACGGTTGGATCGGTCAATGCGAATGCCATCCAGAATAGACAGAACACCGTCACGCAGGATGAACTTGATCTCCATTTCTTCCCGCAGTTTGACCCGCGCAATCGCCCCGAACTTTATCAGCTCTTGAAACGCCTCAGGTGCGCTTTCTTCTAGCGACGGTCCGCGTGGATCGCGCGTTAGGAACAGCGCATCGGCGTTATCGCGCAATCCTTCGGCGTGCATCGCTTGTGGCACGAACCGCCCGTTAATCTGTTCCTCGCCCGTCTCGCCAGACGCGAATTGGATCACACCAGACCCGGAAATACCTGCCCCCATAGGCAGCACCATTTCTTGCACAACGAGCCCAAGGCCAGCATCCGCAGGCGCACCCTTGGCTTGGCGCAAAAGCCGGGCTGTGGTGCCTTCCCAGGTGCGCGACATGGAACGCAACACTTCGTTAATTTGTTCGCCAACGTCCTGTGGAAATTCCGCGTCCATTTCGGTTTCATAGGTGTGCAACATGGCTTGCAAGGCATCCGCGGACGGGTGATCGCTTAGGTAAAACTCCTCTGGATCAAGACGCGCAACTTCGACAGCAAACGTTTGAATATATTGCATATAAAGTCGCGTCGCGACCTCTTCTCCCAGCGTCTTACACAGCTCAGCGTGTTTGGTGTCATTCAACCCGATATTTAGGATCGCATGCGGCCCACCCCAATCAGGGTCCATGCTGCTCGGACGGACCGACAGTAATGGGTTCTCCCCGAAATGACGCAAAATATCGGGCAGATTAGCCGCTGCTCCACCCGCAATCGCACGCACCGCATCAAACGAAAGCGCCACGGTGGTTGGCACAGGCATGTCCAGCCGGATCAAACGTTGAAGACATTTCGCCCGCCCACCATGAACCTCCGCTGCCATCGGCGCGGTTTTGGTGACGTGGCACATATCTTTGAGCGTAATGACTTTCTGCACTGCGGCATCCCCTTTGCGGACACCATAGTGCGGTGCCCTCACAGGGCAAGGATAACCTTAAGAAATCCTTAACTCTTGAATTAACCCTCGAGCTTGCGAAGATCCGCCACGCTAAGACAGATCGTGCGAATTCGATGCAGCATATTCAGACGATTGCGACGCAAGACCTCGCTTTCCGCGTTGATTTGAACAGCGTCAAAGAATGCATCGATCGGCGCACGTAAGTCTGCCATTGCGGACATCGCCGTAGCAAAGTCCTCGGCCGCCATCGCGGGCACAATCTTCGAATCTGCGGCATCCAGCGCGGCAAACAGCGTCTTTTCCTCATCGGTTTCTGCGAATTTCACATCTGCGCCGAAGGAATACTCGACCCCATCCTTTTCTTCCGCTTGGGACAGGATGTTGTTGGCGCGTTTAAACCCTTGGATCAAGTTCGTGCCATCATCGGTTTTCAGGAACGCCGCCAATGCCTTAGCGCGGTTCACCAGCAACAACAGGTCATCATTGCCGGGCATCGCGAGGGACGCGTCGATCGCGTCATGGGAAACGCCTTCGTCTTTAAGATAAACCTTGAGGCGGTCGTGGAAGAACGACAGCAGGTCGTCTTTAACTTTGAGGTCGGACAGCTTGATCGTTAGCCCATTTTCCAACACCAAGCGAATAACGCCCAACGCTGCGCGACGCAGCGCAAACGGATCCTTGGACCCTGTCGGCTTTTCATCAATCGCCCAGAACCCTGTCAGCTTGTCGATCTTTTCGGCGAGCGCCACGGCCACGGATACAGATGCGCTTGGCACATCATCAGACGGGCCCAGCGGCGAGTAGTGTTCCTGCGCAGCCAATGCGACGGCGTCGGTCTTGCCCGCCTCTTTCGCGTAGTAGCGCCCCATCAGACCCTGAAGGTCAGGGAATTCGTAGATCATTTCTGAACTCAAGTCGGCCTTGGCGAACTTCGCCGCCTCTGCCGCCTCTTTAGGATCAGCATCAACCATTGGCGCGATCTCTGCAGATAGCGAAGCCATGCGATCCACCAATTCGGCAACCGTGCCGAGCTTGTTATGGAACGTCACATTAGCCAGTGAATCGAGCCACTCTTGGCCGCCTGTTTTGGCGACGCGCAGATCATTTTCCCAGAAGAATTTCGCATCTGACAAACGCGCAAACAACACCTTCTGGTTGCCTGCCAGAATGGTCATACCTTGGTCTTTGGTTTCACGGTTTGCGACCGTTACGAACCGCACGACTTGACCCGTCTTATCCTTCACTGAGAAGAACTTTTGATGCTCGCGCATTGACGCTGTCAGCACCTCAGGCGGCAGTGACAAAAAGTCATCCGCGATGGTGCCCATCAACACGACAGGCCATTCAACAAGGCCGGAAACCTCGGCCAAAAGGCCCTTGTCTTCGACCAATTCCAGACCAGCCGCGAACGCCTGGTTTGACGCCTCGGACCAGATCATATCGGCACGTTCATCGCTGCGCAGAACGACATTCGCACGCTTTAGCTTCGCCTCGTAATCCTCGAAGGACGTTACAGAAAACTCGTCCGGAGCCATAAAGCGGTGACCGTGCGTCGTGTTGCCAGACCTGATGTCGTCAACAGATATTGGCACCACTTCTGCACCTGCTTCATCACTGAGAATACAAATGATGGAATGCAGTGGGCGAACCCATTTCAACGCACCTGACCCCCACCGCATGGACTTGGGCCACGGGAAGTTACGGATGGCGTTTTCAAGCACTTCGGCGATGATTTCAGACGCGCCGCGCCCCTTCTTTTCGATTACGGCGAAATACACTTCGCCCTTGCCCGTATCACGTGCTTCTAGGCTGTCACGCGACACGCCTGCGCCGCGACAAAACCCGTCAATCGCACCATCTGGTGCGCCGACTTTTGGGCCCTTGCGTTCTTCGCGTGTGTCGGGGCTTTCGGCGCTCAGGCCTTCGACAGAAAGCGCCAAACGACGGGGCGTGGAAAACGCACCCGCGCCAGCATACGTCAGGCCGGCGTCGACCAATCCGTCGGTCACCAATTTCTGCAAATCAGCGGCCGCTTTGGCCTGCATACGTGCAGGAATTTCTTCGGAGAAAAGTTCGATTAACAGGTCAGGCATTTAAAAATCCTCCGGTGGTTCTGGGCAGTCTTCGGGGGTGTTGTCACCGGCAAAGACGGCCTCCCCGCACGCATTAAGCTGGTGCCATACAAAGCCGCGGCCGTCTGGCGTAATCGCGACGACACGATCGACACCGTAGCTGATGTTTTCTTCGCTCATGAAGGCGATGGCCTCACCGTCTTCTAGGGCTTTACCAATTTCTTGTGCATTGAAGCATTCAAACCATGACGGCGCAGTCAACGGGACTGGATCATCCATAATTTCAAAGGTCTCAGATAGCATCGCTTGACTTTGCGGCGCATCAAAACAGGCGCGGAACGAAATAGCGCCGGAGATACGAACGCCGTCCTCAACCGTGTCGATGGCCATTACATTATCCAACATTATCGGTTCAGGTTCCCCGTTCACGACGCTAACAAGTTGGATTTCTCCAACCTGCTCTGGTGTGAGCTCGGCGTAACCTGCGTATACAATGTTGTAATACATGAATGCACCGCCAAGAACGGCAGGAATCAAGATACCAAGAATGGCGAGGCGCGTGGCGTTCATGCGCCTGCCTCCTGAAAACCACCAGCGGCGGTCTGAAGGAACGCATCAGCGCAAAGCTTGGACAACGCGCGCACACGGCCGATATAGGCTTGGCGTTCGGTCACAGAAATCACACCACGTGCATCAAGCAGGTTAAACAGATGGCTGGCCTTAATGCACTGGTCATAAGCCGGCTGCGCCATCACGATTTTATTGCCGTTCTTAGGGTCAATATGTTCGTGGCTCAGAATCGCAGCGCATTCACGTTCCGCATCTTCAAAATGCGTGAGCAGAATATCTGTATCCGCGATATCAAAATTGAAACGTGAGTATTCCTGCTCTGCCTGTTTGAACACATCACCGTAAGACAGTGCAATCGGCGCATCAGGGTCGTTGAACGGCATGTCCATCACGTGATCCACACCCAAAACATACATCGCAAGGCGTTCCAAACCGTAGGTCAGTTCACCCGAAACAGGGTGGCAGTCATGGCCGCAAACCTGTTGAAAATAAGTGAATTGTGACACTTCCATGCCGTCACACCAGACTTCCCAACCAAGACCGGAAGCCCCCAATGTCGGGCTTTCCCAGTCATCCTCAACGAAGCGGATATCGTGCATTTCCATGTCGATGCCGATTGCTTCCAAGGATCCAAGATACAGCTCCTGCAGGTTGGGCGGGCTTGGCTTAATCAAGGCTTGAAACTGGTAGTAGTGCTGCAAGCGGTTCGGGTTCTCACCGTAGCGTCCATCTGTTGGGCGACGCGAAGGCTGAACATAGGCCGCGGCCCAAGGCACATCGCCCAATGAACGCAGCGTGGTGGCCGGGTGAAATGTACCTGCGCCAACCTCCATGTCGTATGGCTGCATCAACGCGCAGCCCTTTGCAGCCCAATAGGACTGAAGACGAAGGATAATTTCTTGAAAACTGCGTGGTGTATCGGCCATTGGACCCTCTTGAATTGCTGGGGCTTGCATAAGTTGCTGCGCAGCGAGCGTCAATGTACGCAAATTGGCGTGATCCCCTTTGTACCCCTGCAAGTTTCCCTATTCTTCGGCCACTTTCTACGTGCGCTTTGTCGCAAGAGTGTTAAAAAGCGCGGAACGCGCGGTTGGGAATGCAGTCGCCAGACATTTAGGGACGTTTTCAAAGCCATGCTTCGTATTTTTTCAGCACTTATTATTAGTATTTTCATGGCGCTTCCGGCAGCAGCCCAACAAAGCGTTTGGGTCCAGATCGAAGCACAACGAACATTGACAGGCGCACAGGACGCAGCACGCGGATATGCCGCCGCAGGTGTGCCCGATGTCACAGGATTCGCCCTTCCCGGCGGATGGTACGGCATCGCGCTTGGCCCCTATGCCGCCGTCGATGCCGACAACCAACTGAACCAGTTGCGCCGTGCAGGCGTTATTCCATCCGATAGCTACATCGTGGATGGCGGACGCTTTCGCACGCAGTTCTGGCCGGTTGGTGTGACATCCCCTACGGAACCTGTTGAAGTTGAAACACCGCAAGCGACGGAAACGCCAACAGTGGAAGAAACGCCTGTAGTCGCTGGCGAGCCCGAGCCAATTCCTCAGCCGGATCCCATTCAAACCCCTGATGAAACCTACCGCGAAGCCCAAGTCAGCGAGCAAGCCCTTGATCGTGACCAAAAACGCCTGCTGCAGACCGCCCTTCAGTGGGCTGGCTTTTACGACAGCGCAATTGATGGCGCGTATGGCCGTGGCACGCGCCGTTCTATGGTCGCGTGGCAGGAAGCCAACAATCACGAACCGACAGGCGTTTTAACAACCGGCCAACGTGCTGAATTGCTCGGCGCATATAACTCAATCCTAGACGGCATGGGCCTGCAGCTCGTGCGCGACGATGCCTCAGGTATCGAGATGCAGATCCCAACAGGTGTCGTGAAATTTGCGGAATACGAACCACCTTTTGCGCGCTTTGATGCATCCGGTGATGTTGCCGCGCAGGTTTTGCTGATCTCACAACCAGGCGATCAGACACGCATGTTTGGCCTGTATGAAATCCTACAAACGCTTGCGATTATCCCACCAACGGGTGAGCGGTCCCGCCGCGATCGTGGATTTGAGATCGAAGGCTTTGACGAGAACGTCCATTCCTATACGTCCGTCGTTCTAGAGAACAACCAAATCAAAGGCTTCACGCTAATTTGGCCTGCTGGCGATGATGAGCGCCGCCGCCGTGTTCTGGCAGAAATGCAGGCGAGTTTTGCAACGATTGAAGGTGTTCTTGACCCCGCCATCGCCCGCCCAGATGAGGATCAAGCGATTGATCTGGTTGCCGGTCTTGCTGTGCGCAAACCTATCCTTGATCGGTCCGGTTTTTACATCAATCGCGCTGGCGAAGTCCTGACAACGATCGAAGCCATCGGCGAATGCACGTCCATTACACTTGGCATGGAGCATGAGGCGACTGTTGTGCATCAAGATGAAAACCTTGGCCTTGCGATCCTGCGCCCAACCACGCGCCTTGCGCCCCCTGCCGTTGCCGAGTTCCAAACGGGTGTTCCACGTCTTCAGGCCGAAGTTGCTGTTGCAGGCTTTCCATACGGTGGCGTGTTGACGACCCCTGCCCTGACGTTTGGCACATTGGCTGACATTCGCGGATTGAACGGCGAAGACGACGTCAAACGCCTGTCGATTTTCGCACAACCCGGTGATGCGGGCGGCCCAGTCTATGACAACGGTGGCGCGGTTCTGGGTATGTTGCTTCCGAAGGTGCAGACCAACGGGCAGGCATTGCCACCCGAAGTGTCATTCTCAGTTGATGCCGAGCAGATCGTTGCATCCGTAACAGGTGCTGGTTTGAACGTCGTGACAACCGAATCCGTGGCCTACATGACGCCAGAAGCCCTGACATTGATGGCAGCCGACATGGCCGTCCTCGTAAGCTGCTGGAACGACTAAGTTTAGGTTCCAATCAATGCAGGCGTGAGGCGAATGATCGTCGGCACGTCTGCTTTGAATGCTGCATCTAGGGCTGGCCCGATATCTGCCAATGTTTGAGGCTGGGTTGCCTCAGCCCCATACGCCTTGGCAAGCGCCAAGAAATCCGGATTACGCTGGATCACTGAATTTGGTGCGATCTGTGCTGCGATCATGCTGTCTTCAATCGCGCCCAATTTGCCATTGTCCCAAAGGATAATCGGCAGCGATAAACCGAGTTCAACGGCTGTGGCAAGTTCGGCAATCGTATATTGGATGCCGTAATCGCCATGAATGCAGACAGTCGGTTTGCCATTGCGTGCAACTGCCCCACCAATAGACGCTGGCAGCGCATATCCTAAGGTACCAAAGCCTGATGGGTGGTGCCAGTGCCCCGCGCGGTCCATGTCCCAGCATTCCTTCGCGGCATAGGCGAACTGGGTCATATCCGAGTAAATCATCGCGTCATCTGGCATTGCATCCCGCAAAACATCCATGATCGGTAAAATGTTGGGGAATTCAGCATCCACTTCGCTGCGCCATTTGGTGCGGGTCTTTGCGACATCTGCGGGCGACCAATCGGAAGATTGTTCTGTTTCATCGAGTTCAACCAACAGCTCATCAACAAAGGCTGATGCATCAGCGCGAATGTTAAGATAGGCGCCCACGTCTGTGGTCAGTGCTTCTTGGCTGGTATCAACGCGGATCATCTTTGCAGTGTGGCCAAGATATTCACGCCAGATATCGACTTCAGCCAGTTGTGAGCCGATGACGATCACCAGATCCGCCTCGCCGATTACACGAGTGCTATCAGGGCGGGTTAGGAACGGGCCGAAGTGCAAAGGGTAGTCGAGTGGAACAACTCCGCGTCCCGCAAATGTACAGAACGTAGCGGCCGCGAGCCGGCTGAGAAGCGGCGCAATTCGGCTGGCACCTGTATCTGGGTTCTGCTCAACCAATCCCTTGGCCCCGCCGCCAAAAACGATCATCGGCTTCTTAGCATTGCGCAGCTCATTCGCGGTGATCGCGATGTCTTTGTGATCCGGGAACAAGCGCCCCACACCATATGGCGCGTTGCGATGTGGCTCAGCCATGCCTTGCAGCGTTGCAATCGGCACGCTGATGTTTTTGGGCCGTGGATCACCGGTTGAGAAATCGCTCAATGCGCGATCGATCAGGCGGTACGCCGTCTTGGTATCCTGCGCTGTTTCAGACCAATCACAGACAGTCGCAGCAGCCCCGACTTGATCCTTCATCTGATGCAACTGTCCCTTACGGCCCACGACATCATCAAGACAGCTGGAAAGACACAGCACAGACACACTGTCCGAATAGGCCTGACCAAGCGGGGTCATGATGTTGCACAAGCCCGGTCCGGTGATGACGTAACACACCCCGAAACCACCGGTTGCGCGCGCGTATCCATCGGCCATAAACCCTGCACCCTGTTCGTGGCGCGCAAGGACATGGGTGATGCCTGTCTCTTCGATACCGCGGTACATTTCTTGATTATGCACCCCCGGAATTCCGAAAATCACATCAACGCCACGATCTTTTAACATATGCGAAATTTGCGCGCCCAATGGTCGAGTTGTCATGCTCAATCTCTCCAAAAGTGCCAACTGATGATGGTGAAAACGGCCATAATCTCAAGTCGGCCAACCAGCATCGCGAATGCGAGAATCCATTTAGCCGTGTCGTTTAAACCTGCGAAACTCCCCGCTGGGCCGATCTCGTTGCCAAGCCCTGGTCCGACGTTTGCCAATGCCGTCGCTGCGCCTGAAATCGAGGTAATGAAGTCCAGCCCCGTGAACGCCAAGGCAACGCCGACGACGCCAATCGCAACCATAAAGGCCACAAAAAACGCCATAACCGAGTTCAAAACGTCATCACCAACGGCGCGGCCCTGATAGCGCGGCGTGAATATGCCATTCGGGGAATGGATGCGGCGAATTTGCGCTTTGATGGATGTGAACAGCAGTTGATAGCGGAATATTTTCACACTGCAGGCCGTCGATCCCGCACAGCCCCCGATGAGGCCAATGAAGAAGAACATTGTGACAGCGAACGGACCCCACTGCATGTAATCTGCGCTGGCGTATCCGGTGCCGGTCAAAATAGAGACCACGTTAAACAACGATTGGCGGAACGCCGTTTCGTTCATGCGTTCACTTTGGGCCCATTGCCACAACGACAAAACGAAGACCAACGTTATGGCGACAAAAAAGAACGTCCGAATTTGGCTGTCTTTGAAAAGCGGCATCGCGCCACCGCCTGATATCAGCTGAACGTAGCGCACAAACGGCAACGCAGCGAGCAGCATGAAGACAACGCTGGCATATTCCACACCCGGCCCGAACATCCCAAACGAGGCATCGTAGTTGGCAAACCCGCCCGTGGCGATTGTGGTCATTGCGTGGATAAACGCATCAAAGTTGCTCATGCCCATGATGGAATAGGTAATGGTGCAGGCCATGGTCAGCCCGACATAAATAACCGAAATACGCGATGAAATCTCGGTGGCGCGGGGAAGGATTTTACCCATGGTATCAAATCCTTCGCTGCGGAAGATCTGCATACCACCAACGCGCAGTTCCGGCAGGAACACCATCGCCACAACAATAATACCAATGCCGCCAAGCCATTGAAGCACACCGCGCCACAGCTTTAGCCCTTCAGGGAGGGTCTCAATTCCTGTGATGACGGTTGAACCCGTGGTCGTCAGCCCTGACATCGCCTCAAAGAACGCATCCGTAAAGTTGAGCTCTGATCCTCCCAACATGAATGGCAAGGACCCAAACAGCGGCAGGGCCAGCCAGACAAGCGTCGTTAATAGGAAGGTCTGACGAATGCTTAGCCCGGAAGAGACCCCATTCTGGCACGCCAAGGCCACTAGCCCGCCCACAAGAATGGTTATGACCGCACTTTCAAGGAACGCAGGCCAATGCCCATTGCCAGACACCAGATCGGCCAACAAAGGCGCGAACATGGTGACCCCAAGGGCCGCAACCAAAAGGCCGATCACATATCCAACAGGGCGTACGTCTAACATGGGTAACGGTTGGCTTGAGGGAAGCGCCGTGTCAAGCGACGACGCACCTTGCCATTAGCTGGGCTCGATCATCGCCACGCGTGTTGCATGGCGTCCGCCCTCAAATTCGGCGTCCAAAAATGCATCAACAATATCAAGGGCCAGCCCTTCGCCTGTCACACGCGCACCAAGGGACAGCATGTTGGCGTCGTTGTGCTGGCGGATCATACGGGCTGAAAACGTGTCAGAACATACGCCGCAACGGATGCCCTTTACCTTGTTGGCGGCCATCATGATGCCCTGCCCCGTGCCGCACAGAATAATACCAAGCTGACAGTCACCAGACGCAACCTTCTGCGCAGCGGCCTCGCCATGAATGGGGTAGTGCGTGCTTTCCGACGTCATCGGTCCAATGTCGACCACTTCATAGCCTTTCGCTGCGACGTGCTTGGCAATGGTCTGGCGCAGCTCGATGTCGGCGTGATCACTAGAAAGGACGATGCGTTTTGAATTTGTCATGGGTTACCGTTGAAGTTGGCTGTCTTAAGTGTCACTCACAAAAGGAACAGATTGCATTTTCAAACCACACATACCCCAAATTCCCTGCCTAAAAAGCAAAAAATATGGAACTAATACAATGACAAACGAATTTCGAAATTTCTCATCGCGAAATCGTTGGTTCACGGCAATGTCAGTATTTGCGGTCGCTGTGTCGGCCTCGTATGTTAACGCTGAACCCCCAAATGATCTTAGTGGGTTTTGGTCAGAACTCCAAAGTGGCGCAAGCAGCTACGATGGTACTCAGACCGGTTTCAGAACCAGTTTCTTTACCGAAGAATTGCTACTCGGTTTGACGATTGCTGAAACATTAAGTTTGCCAGATATCGATGATACGCTTTCGTGGCAGGCCCATTTTCGGTTTGACGGCGGGCAATTTGGTGAAAGCGTACAATGCTACCAATATGGTCTGGACACGCTGGCTGAAATTGATGCGCAGGCAAACAAAGGAACGCCTACGATTTGGCGCGACACTCTTTTACGCGAAGCGGCCAACGACGGTTACGTTGCAAAGTTAAGCTGCGAATTTCGGATCCTATCTTTCGACTTTAGAGAAAGCGACATCGACCTAATTCTTGAGCGCTTGGAGAGTCGGTTTGAGAGTGTGAACTTCGTCGCCGAAAACAAAGGCGCGGGCGAAACCGCATATACTCAGTATCGAATTGTTTCCCGTAGGTACGACGTCAGCAACATGGCACAACTAGCGCAGCTTCAGCTAATCGTTAACGATCAACCCATTGCAGAAGACGACAATCTAAGCGGCAAGTTTATGCTACTGTTAAGGGACCCGCTTAATCCGCCTAGTTCTTGATTTTTCAACTGAAGAGAGCAATGAACGAAATCACCTAGCCAACGTGAAACAACGTCGCGAACAAACGTGGATCGAGGGATTCCGCGTCAAACGTGCTGCCCTCGGTTAACACCGAAACGGCGTCATGACTGTGTAGGCTTTCTTGGTGGGACGCGATCACGCGGTAATCTGCAATGCGTTTATCCGCCTGAAATGTCTCGGAAAAAAGGCGGGCCGCGTCTTCGACGAAAATCGGATTGGCCGCGTTGAGTTCAGCAAACGCCTGCTCGTCTTCGCGTTTCACCATGACTTGGGTTTCGGTTGGAACGGCCGCGCGGCACATATCGATCAGGTCCTCGAACCACAAAATGTCCGCGTCTTGGGCCATTTCTACCGACACCCGCGCGACAGAACGCTGCGAATGCGGCGTGGCGAGTTGCCCACGGAATTGGCGGGCATGTTCGGACAGCTCCAAAGAACACGGGCATGTGCTGGAATAGACGTAATCCAGATGCACGATTTTCTTGCGCACGCCATCGGCCTCAATCAGCTCAAGCGCGATGTCGTAATATTGGTAACCCGACAGCCCAGACCGCAACGAGTCCACCTTCATCGGAAAGGACGTGCGCATCATGATGCGGGCATCAAAGCTTTCCAAATCAGTTTTGTAGGCATCCAGTGCGGCGTCGATTACTTCAAAACTAAAAGTCTTTTCTGCATGTTTGTAGAAGGTGCGCATGATGCGGGACATGTTGATGCCTTTCTTTTCCGCCTCAAGGCTGACCGTGCCAGTTACGGACGTTTCAAGCGTCAGATCGTCGCCATCGCGGCGATGAAACCGGATCGGAAGGCGGAAATTGGAAATCCCCACATGCTGAATCGCACGTTTTGCCCCTTTGATCAGGCTACTTGGCCCGTTCTGAAGATCAGGCATCGACGCTTTATAGGTCTCATCAACCTCGAATTCTTCGGGATAGGCACGCGCAAGCGCGGGATAATTGCTCAGCTCACGGCCTGGCACCAAACGCGACACCAATGGATCAAGTGCCGCGACCTCTTCTTCGCTCACCTGTCCTGCCCAATGGCGCAACAAGGCCAATGCCTCAGCTGCTTCGGCGTGGGTCAATGTGCGCTCTGGCTCACCGGTCTGAATGTTCATGTCGTCGCCCTCTGATGCGGCACATAGAACCTCAACATGGGGATGATCGTGATCGTTTTCCACCAATTGTGCTCCTGAAGCGTGAAACTGACGACAATGCGCCCTTAACAATGACCTTAAAGCCCCAAAAAGGCGAGTCCATCACGGTTAACGACTAAACGGCCTTAGATTACGTCGAGGGCCGCCAACAAATCGTCGATCAAGTCGCCCGCATCTTCAAGCCCCGCAGACAAGCGTACCAAGCCACCCGAAATCCCAAGCAAGTCTTTCTGGTCTTGTGGAAGACGTTGGTGCGTTGTGGTTGCCGGATGGGTCACGATGGACTTGGCGTCGGCGAAATTATTCGAAATCGTGAACAATTCCAGCGCGTTAAGGAATTTGAAGCACGCGTCTTTGCCACCTTTCACTTCCAAGGCCATCACAGTTCCGCCCGTTTCCGCCTGTGCACGCGCAAGTTCATGCTGTGGATGGCCCGAATGGGTCGGGTAGCGCACAGCGTTCAGCTTCGGATGCCCATCAAGGGCCTCAGCGATTGCCAAGGTCGTACTGGACTGTTGATTTACGCGTAAATCAAGCGTTTCCAAAGCCTTAAGGTGCGTCCATGCCGTAAACGGGTTCATCGCGCCACCGGTGTGTTTCATGTAGGTCTCAATGGGTCCACGCACCAAGTCTTTGTTGCCAGCGATCAAACCGCCCAGCATGCGCCCCTGCCCGTCCACGTGTTTCGTCGTCGACACAAGCGCCAAATCAGCCCCGCATTCAGCTGCGTAGGAATAGATCGGTGTCGCCATCGCATCATCTACCAAAACCAATGCTCCAACCTTATGGGCGGCGTCGCAAACGTGGCGCAAATCGACAACTTCAAGCGTTGGGTTGGAAATGGATTCAAGGAACACAAGCGTCGTAACTGGCCGAATCGCCGCATCCCATGCGGCATTATCCGTGCCATCCACAAGCGTGATTTCAACGCCAAACCGCGCGAGGATGTCTTCAAGAACGTATAAACAGGACCCAAACAACGCGCGGCTGGACACAACATGATCACCCGCCTTCAACAGCGCCGTCAGCGCGCCAGACACCGCGGCCATACCGGATGTACAAGCAAATGCGTCCTCATACCCCAACAATGACGCCATGCGATCTTCGAACATACGCACAGTCGGGTTGCCATAGCGGGCGTAAATGAATTCATCCTCACCCAAGGCTTCGAACCGCGCTTCAGCGGCTTCGGCTGTTGGGTACACAAACCCTTGCGTCAGAAAGACGGCTTCACTGACTTCGCCGTACTGGCTGCGACGTGTACCTGCATGCACCGCTTTGGTGCGCTTCTTCCAATTGTTCATCTCGTGTGTCCCCTTTTGAACGACAAAGCCCCGACACCGGCAAAGGTATCGGGGCAAACCCGTTCCCTTTTTAGCAGAATATTTAAAGTGGCCCGCAATCCGGTAACAAATCGCCACTAGGTGTCGAATACGCCTGTGGTTGTTTGACGTCAACCAACCAACCTCAGGCCAATGCCGACAGCT
>CALBVZ010000159.1 GCA_937969445.1 uncultured Octadecabacter sp.
CCCGACAAGCGTTGGAACAAAGAGCAATGAAAACAGCCCCCTTTCCATCGGCAAGCGCCCCGTGACCTGTGCGACCGTCAACGCGACAATTAATCCAAGTGCAAGCCAAACAGCGATGCCGCCAACGAAGGCCAGCAACACAATAACAAACGAGAGGCCAGCGACCATAACCCGTTCGCGGCCCGAATAGAGGTTAAACATGGATAACAATTCCCATGTCATCGCCCAAACACATAGCGCGACCAACAGGTTAAACCAGATTCCACCCAGAAAGACCGCCGCGCCACCGACCACCGTCATGACAACCGCTGAGCCAACGCGCGGACCTAGGTCGGACCAGTTCGCCATATCAGGCCTTTACCCCGCCAAAACGACGATCACGCGCTTTGAACCCCAGTAAAACATGGTCGAACACCTCGGGCGTGAAATCCGGCCAAAGCGTATCGATGAATTCATATTCTGCGTAGGCTGATTGCCACAGCAAGAAGTTCGAAATCCGTGCCTCACCGCTGGTTCGGATCACAAGATCGGGGTCTGGCAAGAAACAGGTGTCCAAGTATTTGGGCAGCGTTTCATCATTCACGTCTTTCGGTGCGAGCTTACCAGCAGCCACATCATGGGCCAAACGGCGGGTTGCGCGTGCAACCTCATCGCGGCCGCCATAGTTGATCGCCACAGTTAAGTGAACACGGTCATTGTCAGAGGTCAGTAACTCCAGCTCATCCATCAAGTTTACGAGCTTGTCGTCCAGACGCACACGGTCGCCGATAAAACGAACCCGAACGCCATTGGCCAACAAATCGCGGGCTTCGCGTTGAATGTAGCGGCGAAAAAGCTTCATCAAACCCGCGACTTCGGTTTGTGTGCGTTTCCAGTTCTCTGTCGAGAACGCAAATATTGTCAGATACTTAACGCCTTGGTCTGGGCATGACTCGACAATCTCGCGCACCCGTTTCGCACCAGCATGATGCCCAAACAGGCGCGGACGTCCACGCATCTGCGCCCAGCGTCCGTTCCCATCCATAATGATGGCCACGTGGTTTGGACCGTTTTCAATATCTTTGGCCATATGAGTGGCCCCCGCTCTACTCGTCTACCTCTCACCCGCGATTGCGGATCAGACTTGCATGATCTCGGCTTGCTTCGTCTCAAGTTGCTCATCGATGCGCTTGATGAAGTCGTTGGTCATGTCCTGCATTTCAGATTCCCAAAGCTTTTGGTCATCTTCGGACATGCCGTCGTTCTTGGCTTTTTTGATCTGGTCCATCCCGTCGCGACGGACGTTGCGAATACTGACACGTGCGCTTTCGGCATAGTTACCTGCGACCTTTGTCAGATCACGACGGCGTTCTTCGTTCAGTTCCGGGATCGGCAGCATGATGATCGTGCCGTTCAGCTGTGGATTGATGCCCAAGCCGCTTTCACGAATGGCCTTTTCGACCTTACCAACAAGGCCCTTGTCCCAAACGTTGACCGTAACCATGCGCGGTTCAGGAACGTTGACGGTGCCAACTTGGTTGATCGGCGTCATGGAACCATAGGCGTCAACCATCACTGGTTCCAAAATCGACGCAGAGGCGCGACCCGTCCGCAGAGAGGCGAACTCAACCCGCAAATTGGCAATCGCACCGTCCATGCGGCGGTTCAAATCGTCGGTATCTAGAATAAAGTCATCTGACATTGTGCTGCTCTTCTCACGTTATTTCGGTTGATATACATTTAATGCGTTGGGTTTGTATAGAAGGCCCGCGCATAAGTTGTGCAGATCGGCGGGTTCAGTTCGGATAATGGCACAATGGCGGGCGTGGAGACCCTCGTTCTGATCCGCTCAGGCCCTCGTGCCACCCTGCGGCCATTGTGATCAGTTCGTATTCGAAGAACAGCCATGCATTAAACGTAGGGTCCGGATCCCCAAATATGTCCCCGCTTTGCCCCTGAAACTCAGCGGCGATCGACAAGGCTGAAGCGGATACAGGCTCGCCACATTCACTCATCTCGCCAATGGCACGGACATAGCGGCCAAAATGGGATGCTATGAAATCATGGCTTGGCGTGACGGTCGGCATGTTTGGCGCGTTGGCGCAGTCCCCCGCAAACGACTGGAACCCGAGTGGGGTCGCAAGCGGATTGGGCGAAAAGAAGCGCAACTCACCTGAAATGATGCCAGCCGCCAGAAAATCAAGATAGTCAGCGGTCCCACGATCCAAATCACCGCTAGCGCGTACAGTAAACACGTCCACCGCGTCGGTTAGGAAGCATCCCTCATTGACGGTCGTTTCGCCAGCGTACTCATATTCATCACGAATGTAGGGTGCGATTGCGCGAATTTCTGGACTGCCAACGGCCAATGTTGTTTGAATATCGGGCAGTTCAATCGTGCAAATGCTGGCGTCGAATACCAAATAATTGCCTTGTGCCGCGGCCTGCCCCGTCGCCTGAGCAGACAAGGACGTTAACTTAAGTATTTCGAGGTCCAACTCGTTCGCCATAGCTGCGGCAAAACTATCATCGCCTAAGGTACACCCTTGCCCGCCCAGAAATTCCAAGACAGCAAGCTGTTCTGACGTCGCATCCCAATCCGGTCCTGCCAGAACCGGTGTTGTGAAAAAACTCGCGGCTAGTATCGCAAGCCTCATTAGTCGCTGACCACCGTAGACGTACCCGAGCCGTCCAGAATGCTTTTGAAGCCCCCGTCGGCATCAAGACTAAACACAACAATCGGAAGGTGGTTTTCGCGCGCCAATGCAATCGCGCTGGCGTCCATCACACCAAGGTGCTGCGCGAGAACCTCATCATAGGTGATTTTGTCGTAACGCTTGGCGTCATCGTGCTTTGCGGGATCTTTGTCGTAGACGCCGTCAACCTTGGTCCCTTTAAAGATTGCTTCACAGGCCATTTCGGACGCACGCAAGGTGGCCGCTGTGTCAGTGGTGAAATAGGGGTTGCCCGTACCGGCCGCAAAAATACAAATGCGCTTCTTTTCAAGGTGGCGCACGGCGCGACGGCGAATGTAGGGTTCCGCCACTTCATTCATCGTAATCGCGGAAATTACGCGGGTGTGGATGCCAAGCCCCTCAAGGGCGGCCTGCATCGCCAGTGCGTTCATGACGGTCGCCAACATGCCCATATAGTCAGCGGTTGTGCGTTCCATTCCCTGCGCTGAGCCCTGTAGCCCGCGGAAGATATTGCCCCCACCAATGACCATGCAAATCTCAACGCCCATTTCCTGAACGCTTTGAACTTCGCGCGCGATGCGCTCAACGGTTGGTGGGTGCAGGCCAAAGCCCTGGTCGCCCATCAGCGCCTCACCGGAGATCTTTAGCATGACACGTTTATAGGCGGTTTTTTCTGTATCAGACATGGGTGCTCCGGTGCTGCTTTCAGTTCGCCGTAAAATGTCGCAAAAGGAGGCAGGACGCAATGGGACATCGCATGATTGAGCTAAGCAAAATAGACGCCGAAAAGCCGGTCTTGATTTACGGGCCAACTGCATCAGGGAAGTCGGGTTTGGCCCTGCGAATTGCGCAAGAACAGGGCGGCGTTATTATAAACGGGGATGCGTTGCAGGTCTATCAAGGTTGGCCGATCTTAACGGCGCAACCACCTGCTGAGGATTTGGCACGTGCGCCACATCATCTTTATTCCCACCTAGCGTATGATGCGCCTTATTCTGTAGGGGATTGGCTGCGTGATGTGACGCCTTTTCTAAACGGCGTGCGCCCGATCATCGTTGGGGGAACAGGCTTATACTTTAGTGCGCTCACCGAAGGGCTTGCAGAAATCCCGCCGACGCCTGCGGTTGTCAGGGCTGAGGCGGATACCATCGCCCTGCCCGACCTTGTCGCCGCGCTGGACGGCGAAACTGCCGCCGGAATTGATCTGAACAACCGCGCCCGGGTGCAGCGCGCGTATGAAGTGCAGGCAGCGACTGGACGCAGTATTCGCGACTGGCAGGCTGATACACCGCCACCGTTAGTCTCCTTGGAAAGTTGCACGGCCCTTGCCATGATGCCCAATGTGGACTGGCTGAACGCACGCATTGCGCAGCGGTTTGATATGATGATGGAGGCAGGCGCCCGACGCGAGGCTAAGGCCATGCTGCCAATCTGGGACGAAACCGCGCCGTCCTCTAAGGCGATTGGCGCGCGCGAAATGATCCAATTGCTGAACGGTGACATCACGCTCGATTCGGCGCGAGAAGCGATAATTGTAGCGACGCGCCAATATGCAAAGCGCCAACGCACTTGGTTGCGGTCCCGTATGAAGCGGTGGCAGGTCGTGCCG
>CALBVZ010000160.1 GCA_937969445.1 uncultured Octadecabacter sp.
GCACAAAAGGTCATCGTGGTGAAACTGCCGCGTCGCCCGTCTGTTGAGGAGGCGCGCAAGGCTGGCGCATCTATCGCAAAAGCGCGTGGTGACGGTGACGTTTTGATCATGGGTGGCAACATCGGGCGCATGGAACAGGTCGCACTGGGCTGCGCGCTGCGTGGATACACATTCACACCGCATAAAACGGGTGAACAAGATGCGCTGGGCAACATTGAACTGATGGTCAACACGCCTGATAGCATCCAAGCTGTGGCTGATGCTGAAATGGCCGTTGCGGAAGGTGTTGTTTTTACACGCGATTTAACGAATGAACCCGCCAACGTTCTGACGACTACAGAATTCGCGGATCGCTTGGTTGAGCTTGAAAAACTTGGCATGAAGGTTGAGGTTCTGGAAGAAGATGAACTTCAAAAGCTCGGCATGGGATCACTTCTCAGCGTGGGTCATGGCTCTGCGAGCCCGTCCAAAGTGGTTGTAATGCAATGGAACGGTGGCGGCGACGAAGCGCCGTTCGCGCTGGTCGGGAAGGGCGTTGTGTTTGACACAGGCGGTATTTCCCTCAAGCCAGCGGCGGGCATGGAAGACATGACCATGGACATGGGCGGTGCAGGCGTTGTGTCCGGTGTTATGAAAACGCTGGCTTTGCGTAAAGCCAAGGCCAATGTCGTCGGGTTGGTTGGTTTGGTTGAGAATATGCCGTCTGACCGTGCAACGCGCCCCGGTGACGTGGTGACATCCATGAAAGGCGACACAATTGAGGTCATCAACACAGACGCCGAAGGGCGTTTGGTTCTGGCCGATGTGATCTGGTATGCGCAAGAACGGTTTGAACCAACGGGCATCATCAACCTTGCCACGCTGACAGGGGCTGTGATTATCGCACTGGGCCATGAAAATGCGGGTGTATTCTCAAACCACGACGAGTTCACCAAAGGCTTCATGAAAGCGGCCTATGCCGAAGGTGAGGGCGCATGGCGACTGCCGATGTCTGCCGCTTATGACGCGAAACTGAAGAGCCGGATTGCAGATATGAAGAACGTCGGTGGTCGCGATGCAGGGTCCATCACAGCGGCGCAGTTTATCCGTCGTTTCGTCAAGGAAGACATGCCGTGGATTCACCTCGATATTGCGGGCGTCGCATCCGTAAAGGCCGAAACTGCGCTCGCACCGGCTGGGGCAACGGGTTGGGGTGTCATGGCGATTAACCGATTTATCGCAAACGCTTACGAAGCGGAGTAAACGTAAATGGGCGCTGCGTACTTCTACCATCTGACAAGTACATCGTTGGAACAGACGTTGCCGATGTTGCTTGAAAAATCTCGTGGTGCGGGATGGGTGGTTGAAGTGCGCGGTGTTGATCGGGGCGCGATGGAGCGCCTTGACCAGAGGCTATGGGGCGGCCCGCCCGAGGCGTTTTTGGCGCATGGGCTGGCAGGTGGAGACCATGACGCCGACCAACCCATTTTGCTGACCTCAGGTGAGGTTGCTGCGAACAAGCCAAGCTGTGTAATGTCGGTCCATGGCGCTGACATCAGTGCTGATGAGGTGAACGCCGCTGAGCGGGTATGTGTGTTGTTTGACGGGTACGATGGTGACGCATTGGCCAAGGCACGCACCCAATGGAAAGCCCTGACGGATGCGGGCTGTTCTGCACAGTATTGGTCGCAAGATTCGGGTCGCTGGGAAAAGAAGGCCGAGAAGTAATTCTAGCGGTTCAGGATCAGCACATCGCGGCGGATCTCAATAGACTCGAACCTACTGAGGTACGACATACCCAACAACGAGCTTTCCATTTCACCAGAGTTCACGCTGGCACGCACACGGGTGTCACGCATGTCACCCAGATCAACGGTGTCCAAGCGAACAGGGGCTGTTGCGACTTCACCGTTGGCCGTAAATGCTGTGCCGATGAAGGCGAGGTTGTCGGGATCAAGGCCAACGCGTTCTGCATCTTCTTGCGTAAGGACCACTTGGCTGGCGCCGGTATCAACCAGAAAATCAATAGGCACATCATTGATCCGCAGGGTCAATCTGAAATGATTGTCAGCGCCTTTTGGAACTTCAATTCGGCTATCGATAAAGGTCGGTTCTCGTTGGACGAAACTGCTTGAGAGCGAGTCCCACTGGCCGGAGAACAGAAACATTCCGCCAAATATCGCGATCCAGATCAATGCGTTACGTAGTTGCGTGCTGTTACTTAAGATTGAGCCAAAGAAGGACAGGCCAAGGATTGCGAGCAAGGCCAGCGCGATGAGTTGTCCTGCGTCCAGTCCAAACATCCGTGTTTAGACCCCCAGTCCAAACGAGCTTAACCCGTCGAGGACAAACTGAACCGAAAGCGCGGCAAGGAGCATGCCGAGCAGGCGGGTCACGACAGAAATCCCGGTTTTCCCAAGTAAGCGTTCGATCGCGGTTGAGCCGAGGAACAGCACGAAAACGATAGCAAGCACGGCAAGAAGGACGCCCATGACGGCAAAGAAGCCGACTGTTCCGCTGGTCTGGCCAACAAGCAGGATGATCGTCGCAATCGCCCCAGGACCCGCGATAAGGGGGATAGCGAGGGGGAAGACGGACGGGTCGTCGTCATGGTGTTCATCATCATCTTCAGCTTGATCTTCGCGGCGTTTTTGACGGCGCTCAAACAGCATATCGAGGGCGGTGATAAAAAGCAGGATACCGCCCGCAATACGGAAGGCCGGCATAGAGATACCTGCAAATTCCAGAATGCCCGTGCCGAACAGCGCGAACAGCAAAAGAATGCCGATTGAAACAAGGCACGCGCGCACCGCAATGGCACGGCGTTTTTGCGCGGACATGCCCGCAGTAAGGGCGACGAACAATGGCGCGAGACCGATGGGGTCAATGACCACAAAGAGCGCGACGAAAGCGGTGATGAGAAAATTGGGATCCATGTGAGCGATCCTTTACGGGCGACGCGCCAGACGCAAGTGCTGGACGCTCCGCGGGGGATATTTTTGAAACAAAAGCAGGGTTAAGAAAGAGTTACTGCTTTTCTGCGGTGTCGAGTTTTTCGAGTGCCATCATCCAAAGACTTTCGGCTTTTTTCAGCGCATCGCGGACTTCGGCGTATTTACGATTCCATGTCTCAAGTTCGCCTTTGCGGGTGTCCTCATAGAGGACTGGATCGGCGAGCTTCTTGGACAGCTTGTCGGCCATGTCATTGATTTTATTGACACGTTCTTCGCATTTACGCACTTCGGCCTTCATCGCGAGCAGCTGGTCGCGTGAGGCCTTCGGTTTGGCTGGCTTCTTGGGCTTTTCTTTGTCAGCCTTACGGGTGTCCGGTGTCAGCAGCATCTTACGGTAGGCTTGCAGGTCGTCGTCATAGGTGGCGACGCGGCCGTCTTTGACCAGCCAGAGGCGGTCGGCGACCATCGACAGAAGGTGCATATCGTGGCTGACGAGGATCACAGCGCCCGTATAGGCGGTGAGGGCTTCGACCAGCGCTTCGCGCGATTCGATGTCGAGGTGGTTGGTTGGCTCATCGAGGATGAGAAGATGTGGGGCGTCGAGGGTCGCCAGCAGGAGCGACAGGCGTGCCTTTTGGCCACCAGACAGGCGGCCGACTTCGGTTTCGGCTTGGTCTGCACCAAGGCCAAACCCGGCAAGGCGCGCGCGCAGTTTTGCACCACCTTCTTTACCGCGTTCACGGAACAAGTGATCAAGCGGGGTTTCGTCGACGTAAAGCTCATCCACCTGATGTTGGGCAAAGAAACCGATGCGCAGCTTGTTGGAAGATTCAAATTTTCCGCCCATTTTCTCAAGGCGACCAGAGAGCAATTTGGACAGCGTGGATTTGCCTTCACCGTTACGACCCAACAGCGCGATGCGGTCATCTTGGTCGATGCGCAGGTCAAGTTTGTCCAGCACGATCGTTTCACCGTAACCCACAGACACGCCTTCGGTGGCGATGATAGGCGGTGACAGTTCTTCTGGCTTTGGGAAGGTGAAAACAGTGCGTGCCGCGTCTTCGGGTGCGCGAATTGTTTCCATTTTTTCAAGGGCTTTGACGCGAGATTGCGCTTGCTTGGCTTTGGAAGCCTTCGCCTTGAAGCGATCCACAAAAGCCTGCAGGTGGGCGCGTTTGGCATCTTGTTTCTTGGCCGCGGCTGTCAGGAGCGCGCGTTTCTCCGCACGTTGTTTGACGAACATGTCGTAGTTGCCGGTGTAGTAGATCAGGCCCTTGTCTTCGAGGTGCAGGATGCCGCCAACAGAGCGGTTCAGCAATTCGCGGTCGTGGGACACGATCAGTACGGTGTGCGGGTATTTGACGAGGTAGGCTTCAAGCCAAAGTGCGCCTTCGAGGTCGAGGTAGTTGGTCGGCTCATCAAGCAGCAGCAGATCAGGTTCGGAGAACAGCACAGCGGCGAGGGCCACGCGCATGCGCCACCCACCAGAGAACGCAGAGCAAGGTTGCAGTTGCTCGGATGCCGTAAAGCCAAGGCCTTTGAGGATGGATGATGCACGCGCTTCGGCTGACCATGCGTCGATGTCGGTCAGGCGGTTTTGGATTTCGGCAATACGGTTCGGGTCCGTGGCGGTTTCGGCCTCGGCTAGAAGGTTCACGCGTTCAACGTCTGCCGCCAAAACGGTGTTGATCAGCGACACCTCATTGCCCGGAACCTCTTGGCTGACACCACCGATTTTCCATCCCTTTGGAATGTCGATTTCACCCGTATCAAGAACCATCTCACCGCGAATGATCTTGAACAGCGTGGTCTTACCCGTGCCGTTGCGCCCAACAAGGCCAACCTTGTGGCCTGTCGGAATGGTGACGGATGTGTTTTCCAGCAGCGTGCGGCCGGCAACGGAATATGTGATTTCTTTTATGCGTAACATGAGGGGGCAGTGCCACGGGTGGGGCGGGGCGTCAATTGCAGGGAGAGAATTAAGAAGCGAACTTGTTTTGAAGTTAGGTGACGTCAAAACCTGTGAGATGGTCGATTGGAGGAACTCGCTTTCTCTTGATCAAAAAAAGAGGCCGCCCCAAGGAGCGACCTCTTTCAGTCTTAAAGCCCGAAGGTCCCTAGAAGCCACCCGAAGAACAGAAGTCCCAAAGAAAACCCCAAACGATACTTCGTACCGCAGGGTTTCGTGGCTTCGAGGATGAACGATGCACGCATAACGTACCTCCTACATCTCGTGTGTGCGTACCCTTATAGAAGCCGCGTAGCACACATAGACCACTTGCCGACATTTCCTCATTTTCAGTCAGATGCCGTCGGCTAGCGCGACTTTGTCGGAGCCCATTGTTTTGGGCGTTAAAGTAGAGTTGGTAACGGTATGCGGTTATTTCAAGTACCAGAGGCGAATTAGATTTTGGAGTTTGTTTGCTTCTGGATATCTGTATTGTGCGCAACCTCCACCGTGATTGATTAGGCTTTTCAACGCATCCGGCCCATGCTAGCAGGCGCGCAATTCATTCAACCCAATCGAGGTACTTATCATGGCTATCCAGCGCACATTCTCCATCATCAAACCAGACGCAACAAAGCGTAACCTGACAGGCGCGATTGTTGCCAAGTTCGAAGAAGCTGGTCTGCGTATCGTCGCGTCCAAGCGCATCCAGCTGACACTGGCACAAGCGCAGCAGTTCTACGGTGTTCACTCCGAGCGTCCGTTCTTTGGTGAACTTTGCGAATTCATGATCTCCGAGCCGATCGTTGTTCAGGTTCTGGAAGGCGAAGACGCAATCGCGAAAAACCGTGAAGTTATGGGCGCAACAAATCCAGCAGACGCGGCAGACGGCACAATCCGTAAGGAATTCGCACTGTCCATCGGTGAAAACTCCGTTCACGGGTCCGACGCGCCAGAAACAGCAGCAGAAGAAATCGCATTCTTCTTCTCCGGTCTTGAGCTGGTCGGCTAAGCCACCTAATTGATTGATAGGGCCCCGTCGGAGCAATCCGGCGGGGCCTTTTTGATTTAAGGATACCTGCATGCACCTTTTCGCCTTGATCATTGTGACCATGTGCGCCTTTGCGGCCAATTCAGTATTGGCGCGGGCAGGGGTCTTTACCTATGGGATGGAGCCATTGCTGTTTGCGGGGGTACGACTGGCGAGCGGGGCTGCGATGCTGGCTCTTTTGGT
>CALBVZ010000161.1 GCA_937969445.1 uncultured Octadecabacter sp.
GGACGTGATCGAACCAGATTTCGTCGACGAAATCCGTTCCTGCATCGCCCCCATGTCGGTGGCCAGTGTGGGCTGATAGCCCACGGCAGACGGAATACGGCCCAACAGGGCGGACACTTCGGAACCGGCCTGGGTAAAGCGGAAGATGTTGTCGACAAAGAACAGAACGTCCGAACCGGTGTCGTCGCGGAACTGTTCCGCCAGCGTCAGGCCGGTCAGAGCAACACGCATACGCGCGCCCGGAGGCTCGTTCATCTGGCCATAAACCAGCGCAATTTTCGACTCTTCCAGGTTGTCCGGGACGATAACACCGGATTCGATCATCTCGTGATACAGGTCGTTGCCTTCACGGGTCCGTTCGCCAACACCCGCGAACACGGACACGCCCGAGTGCACCTTTGCGATGTTGTTGATCAGTTCCATGATGAGAACGGTTTTGCCCACACCCGCACCGCCGAACAGACCGATCTTACCACCCTTGGTGTAAGGCGCGAGAAGGTCGATGACCTTGATGCCTGTCACGAGGATTTCTGTCGCTGTGGACTGGTCTTCAAATTTCGGCGCTTCACCGTGGATAGAACGGCGGGCTTTTGTGTTTACTGGGCCTTGCTCGTCCACAGGGTCGCCTGTGACGTTCATGATGCGGCCAAGTGTTGCGTTACCAACTGGAACAGAGATCGGCGCATCTTGGTCGACAACTTCTTGACCACGAACGAGGCCTTCTGTTGCGTCCATCGCGATGGCGCGAACTGTGTTTTCACCAAGGTGCTGCGCCACTTCGAGCGTCAGATCCTTGCCGTTGTTGCTTGTTTTCAGAGCGTTCAGAATTGCTGGCAGATCGCCATCAAACTGAACGTCCACGACAGCACCAATCACCTGTGTGATTTTGCCTTTTGAGTTTGCCATTGTCGTTTCTCCGGTTCTCTTACAGCGCTTCCGCGCCGGAAATGATTTCAATCAGCTCGTTGGTGATGACGGCTTGACGGGATCGGTTGTATTGGATCGTCAGCTTGTCAATCATCTCACCAGCGTTGCGGGTCGCGTTGTCCATAGCTGACATACGAGCGCCCTGCTCGGATGCGCCATTTTCCAACAGGGCCGCAAAGATTTGGGTCGCAACTGCGCGCGGCAGCAAGTCAGCCAAGATGGCCTCTTCGCTTGGCTCGTAGTCGTAAAGCGTGCCATCTTCGTTTTCTGCGCCTTCCGGTGCTTCGAACGGGATGATCTGCTGTGCGGTCGGGATCTGGGTCACAACGTTCACGAACTTCGCATAGAAGATCGTTGCAACGTCGAATTCTTCGCCATCAAAACGGGCCAGAACATCACGTGCGATGTCTTGGGCGTTTTCATAGCCCACGCGCTTGACCTCTGTGAGGTCGACGTGGCCGATGAAGTGGCTTTCCAAATCGCGTTTGATCGCATCGCGGCCTTTTTTGCCGACTGTGATGATCTTCACAGTCTTTCCGGCTGCAACCAGCTCAGCGGCGTGTGCTTTGGCTTTCTTGGCAATGTTGCCGTTGAAACCGCCACACAAACCACGCTCAGCCGTCATAACGACCAGCAGATGCACGTTGTCGGACCCTGTGCCGGACAGAAGACGCGGTGCGCCTTCTCCGCCAGCGGCAGATGCCAGACCAGCCATCACAGCGTTGAAACGTTCCGTATAAGGACGGGACATTTCAGCCGCTTCTTGCGCACGGCGCAGCTTTGCAGCTGCAACCATTTGCATGGCTTTCGTGATCTTGCGGGTCGATTTGACCGACTCGATCCGATTTTTAAGGTCTTTAAGGTTAGCCATTTGGCGTCATCCTTCCCTTAAGCGAAATCAGCTGCGAACGGATCGAGAGCTGCTTTAAGTTTGTCGGCTGCATCGCCCTTGATCTTAGGATCGTCGTTGGTGATCCATGCAAGAACATCCGCGTGGTTCGCATGCATGTGCTTCAGAAGCGCATCTTCCCACTCGCCAACACGGGAAACGTCGACACCGTCGAGGTAACCGTTTGTGCCGGCGAAGATGATGACAACGATTTCAGCGTTGGTCAGCGGCGAATACTGCTTTTGCTTCATCAGCTCAGTCAGACGTGCGCCACGGGCCAGCAACTGCTGTGTTGCCGCGTCGAGGTCGGAACCGAACTGCGCGAAGGCAGCCATTTCACGGTACTGAGCAAGCGACAGCTTAACCGGACCAGCCACAGAGGACATAGCCTTGGTTTGAGCGGACGAGCCAACACGAGAAACGGACAGACCAGTGTTAACCGCAGGGCGGATACCTTGGTAGAACAGTTCAGTTTCGAGGAAGATCTGACCATCGGTGATCGAAATCACGTTTGTCGGAATAAACGCAGAAACGTCACCACCCTGAGTTTCGATAACTGGCAGAGCAGTCAAGGAACCTGAACCGTTGTCTTCGTTCAACTTGGATGAACGCTCGAGCAGACGGGAGTGAAGGTAGAAAACGTCACCTGGGTAAGCTTCACGACCTGGTGGGCGGCGAAGAAGAAGGGACATCTGGCGATACGCAACAGCCTGCTTGGAGAGATCATCGTAGATGATCAAAGCGTGGCGGCCGTTGTCGCGGAAGTGTTCCGCCATCGCAGTCGCAGCATATGGTGCAAGGAACTGCAGCGGAGCAGGGTCAGACGCTGTCGCAGCTACAACGATGGAGTATTCCATCGCGCCAGCTTCTTCGAGCTTCTTAACCAGCTGAGCAACTGTAGAACGCTTTTGGCCGATCGCTACGTAAACGCAGTACAGCTTGCCGTTCTCGTCTTTTGCAGCTTCGTTGTAAGACTTCTGGTTCAAGATCGTGTCGAGCGCGATCGCGGTTTTACCAGTCTGACGGTCACCAATGATCAGCTCTCGCTGGCCACGGCCGATTGGGATCATCGCGTCAACGGACTTCAGGCCAGTCGCCATTGGTTCGTGTACGGACTTACGTGGGATAATGCCTGGCGCCTTAGCGTCAGCAATCGCACGTGTCTTTGTTTTGATCGGGCCTTTGCCGTCCAGCGGGTTACCGAGGCCGTCAACAACGCGGCCAAGCAGGCCGTCACCGACAGGAACGTCCACAATCGCGTTTGTACGCTTAACTGTGTCGCCTTCTTTAATGTCTTGGTCGGAACCAAAGATAACAACACCGACGTTGTCGGCTTCAAGGTTCAGCGCCATGCCCTGAATTCCGCCTGGGAATTCGACCATTTCGCCGGCCTGAATGTTATCGAGGCCGTACACGCGTGCAATACCGTCACCGACGGACAGCACACGGCCGACTTCTGCAACTTCGGCTTCCTGGCCGAAGTTTTTGATTTGGTCCTTGAGGATCGCGGAGATTTCCGCAGCTTGGATCGCCATTACCGGGCCTCTTTCATGGTGTTCTGGAGAGCGTTGAGTTTAGATTTGACCGACGTGTCGATCATCTTGGACCCAACTTTAACGACAAGACCGCCGATGAGCGTTTCATCAACGGTCGCATTGATCTTTACATCTGAACCAACGGACGCAGAAAGCGTCTTGGCCAGCTTGTCAGATTGCGCCTTCGTCAGCGCCTTGGCTGAGACCACATCCGCGGTCACTTCGCCTTTCTGCTCCGCGATTTTCGCATGCAAGGATGCGACCATCTGCGGGACAACAAACAAACGACGTTTAGACGCCATAAGCGCCAACGTATTTGTCATTGTCTTCGAGAGTTTCATTTTCTTAGCAACGCCAGCCATTGCAGCGCCCTGTTCTTCACGACTGTAAAGCGGTGAAGAAATCAAAGCGCGCAAGTCGTCACTGCTATCCAAAGCAGCGCCCAAAGCGTTGATATCTGTTTCTAAGGCTTTAAGCCCTTTTGCACCGGTTGAGAGTTCAAACACGGCAGTGGCATAGCGCGCGGCGATGCCGGAGGAGATCGAAGCTGGTTCGGACACGTCCACCCTTTCGAAGTCTGGGCCCTGCATCCCTCCCACCACGGGAAATAACAAGGCGCCGAAATCACGTCTCACAAAAGCGCGAGACAGCTAAATCAGGGGCGATGTAGCAGAGCATATCGCGTGGGGCAACAGTTTAGCGCTGCATTTAATTAGGTAAGCATTACCCTTTTTCTATTGACCAAGGCTTGTGGTTGAACGCCCAGCTGCGACGCTTTGAACCACCCTAAACACTTGATATATTTTCACGGCGCCACCACTTTTGGCTGTTCTCGCGATTCTCGCCCATTTTTCAAGGGTATCGTGGCGACGCCTGCTTCCCCTCAAGATGCCAAAAAGAATCGATTTTCAACGCTTCAAGCCTATTGAGACAATGGTACTCAGTGCGATTTTTTATTGCGCTAGACTGGTTTCACAACGGGTCCACCCATCCCTTCGAGGACCCGAAGCGGCCGTTTAACGGCCTGCGCCAGTCCCGGGCGCTTGGGTTGGGGGATTTGTTTGGTGACTTCGACCATTAGAACGCCACCCGCCGCAAACATCGGAATATGGCGACCTGCGCCTTCTAGGGGCTTGGCGAAGCGACGCCAGATTTTGCGCGAGGATGGCGGTTGATAAAGCGTCGAGAGCGTCTTTGTCGGAATAAGCCCCACATCGCGTAGCTGCTTTTCCAGCTGACCAAGCGAGTATGGCCGCCCAAACCCGAATGGCGTAGCGTCCGATCGCGACCAAAGCCCCGTCCGGTTCGGCACAACAAAAACCGCCCTACCCCCCGGCCCCAGCACGCGCCAGCATTCATCTAGTAATGTCATCGGATGGTCGGAGGTTTCCAACCCGTGCATCAAGACCAGCTTATCCACGCTTCCGGATGCAAGCGGCCACAGCGTGTCTTCACATAGAACGCTCACATTCGGGCCGTCGGCAGGCCACGTCATTACGCCTTGCGGCCCCGGCATCAACGCGATCACACGGCGCGCTTCGCCAAGGAATGGGCGCAGAAGCGGAACCGCAAAACCAAAGCCCGCAACTGTTTGCGCCTTTGCTTCGGGCCACAGGCGCACCAGTTCGTCACGCACAACTTTCTGGGCCGCACGACCCAAAGGACTGCGGTAGTAGAATTCACGAAGATCATGCACATCTAAATGCATTGAAGCCCGACTCCGATTAGGCAAAAGTTAACCCGAACATAGCAATCAAACAGGACAACGCCATGCCCCTTCAGTTGATCACCATCCCGTGCTTAGAAGATAACTACGCGTTCCTGCTCCACAATGCCGAAACGGGTGATACTTTGCTCGTAGATGTGCCTGATGCGCCGCCCATCCAAGCGGTGCTTGATGCGCAGGGCTGGACGTTGACGGATGTTCTGTTGACCCACCACCATTGGGATCACGTCGATGGGCTTGCCCCCCTGTTAAACTCAAGCGGGACAACGCCGCGCATCATTGGCGCTGCTGCAGATGCCCACCGCCTGCCCGCCTTGGACTTAGCTGTATCCGAAGGAGATAAAGTCGTAATCTGCAGCGAAGAGGCCGAGGTGTTTGACGTATCAGGCCATACGTTGGACCACATCGCCGTGCACTTCCCACAATCAGCTGTCTTGTTCACCGCCGACAGCCTTATGGCGCTCGGGTGTGGTCGCCTGTTTGAAGGCACGCCTGCGCAAATGTGGGACAGCATGCTGAAATTGCGCGCGCTGCCCGACAACACTCGCGTGTGTTCTGGTCATGAATACACAGAAACGAACGCCCGTTTCGCGCTGACTATTGAACCCGAGAATTCCGACCTTATCTCTCGTATTCAAGAAATCACCACGGCGCGGGAAAATGGCCAACCGACAGTTCCATCGGATTTGGGCGTTGAAAAGCGCACCAATCCCTTCCTACGGGCCGATATTCCCGCCCTTCAAGCGGCCCAAAATATGACAGACGCCGACCCTAGGGACGTTTTCGCCAAGGTCCGCCAAGCCCGGAATTCTTTCTAATCCGCCAAATTCAACCACAAACCGCGCAAAAACAGAGTCTTAGACAGCACATTTTCACGCCAGTAACGGGAATGTAACAATTTTTCCCTTGAAGATGGGCGCAATAAGGCAAACCTTAATCATAAGAGGTCACGGTCTGAACAGGACACGCCCTGAAAGACCCCCGATTAAAAGGAGCACTTAACGTGCCATCATTTTCCACGACGCTTGAGCAGTCCATTCATTCCGCTTTGGCCTTGGCCAATGCCCGCAAACATGAACTCGCCACGCTTGAGCACCTGTTGCTCGCGTTGGTTGACGAACCCGACGCCGCGCGCGTCATGAAGGCCTGCTCTGTCAATCTGGACGAGTTGCGCAAAACGCTTGAAGATTTCATCGAAGACGACCTGTCCACTTTGGTGACAGACGTTGAAGGGTCCGAAGCTGTGCCAACGGCCGCCTTCCAGCGCGTGATCCAGCGTGCCGCGATCCATGTGCAGTCTTCCGGCCGTACAGAAGTCACAGGCGCAAACGTGTTGGTCGCAATCTTTGCGGAACGCGAAAGCAATGCCGCCTACTTCCTACAAGATCAGGACATGACTCGCTATGACGCGGTGAATTTTATCGCGCACGGTGTCGCCAAAGACCCCGCATTCGGTGAAAGCCGCCCAATCACCGGCGCGCCGACATTGGACGATGACGCCGACACTGCCGAAGAAGGTGGCAAGGACGAAACCGCGCTTGAAAAATACTGCGTTGATTTGAACGCTAAAGCCGAAAAAGGCGACGTTGACGTGCTGATCGGGCGCGACCACGAAGTCGAACGCGCCATTCAGGTCCTTTGCCGCCGTCGCAAGAACAACCCGCTTCTGGTTGGCGACCCAGGCGTCGGTAAAACGGCCATCGCTGAGGGCCTCGCCCAGAAAATCACCGAAGGCAACGTTCCTGAAGTTTTGGGCGAAACGACTATTTTCTCGCTCGACATGGGTGCGCTGCTGGCTGGCACCCGCTACCGTGGCGATTTCGAGGAACGCCTAAAGGCCGTGATGACCGAACTCGAAGAGCACGACGATGCGGTTCTGTTCATCGACGAGATCCACACCATTATCGGTGCCGGTGCGACGTCCGGTGGCGCCATGGATGCATCCAACCTGCTGAAACCTGCGCTTGCCGGTGGCAAGCTGCGCTGTATGGGCTCCACAACCTATAAAGAATTCCGTCAGCATTTCGAAAAAGACCGCGCATTGGCGCGTCGCTTCCAGAAAATCGATGTGAATGAGCCTTCGGTTGAAGATTCCGTCAAGATCCTAAAAGGCATCAAAACCTACTTTGAGGATCACCACGAAATCAAATACACCGCCGATGCGGTCAAATCCGCCGTCGAACTTGCGTCCCGTTACATCAACGATCGCAAACTGCCCGACAGCGCCATCGACGTCATCGACGAGGCGGGTGCCGCACAACATTTGATCCCGGCCTCCAAACGTCGCAAAACCGTCGGCACCAAAGAGATTGAGGCTGTCGTGGCAAAGATTGCCCGCATCCCACCGAAAAACGTGTCCAAGGATGATGCCGAGGTGCTGAAGGATCTGGAATCCAGCCTGAAACGCGTGGTGTTTGGTCAAGACGACGCGATTGTCGCCCTGTCCTCCGCGATCAAACTGGCCCGCGCGGGTCTGCGTGAACCTGAAAAGCCCATCGGCAATTACCTGTTCGCAGGGCCAACAGGCGTGGGTAAAACCGAAGTTGCAAAACAACTCGCCGACACGCTTGGTGTTGAACTGCTGCGTTTTGACATGTCTGAATACATGGAGAAACACGCGGTTTCCCGTCTTATCGGTGCCCCTCCCGGCTATGTCGGGTTTGACCAAGGCGGCATGCTGACGGACGGCGTCGATCAGAACCCGCACTGTGTGTTGCTGCTGGATGAAATGGAAAAGGCCCACCCTGACGTCTACAATATCCTGTTGCAGGTGATGGATCACGGCAAACTGACGGACCACAACGGCCGCACCACCGATTTCCGCAATGTCATCATCATCATGACGTCCAACGCGGGCGCATCCGAAATGGCGAAAGAAGCGATCGGCTTTGGCCGTGAGCGCCGCACGGGTGAAGACACCGCTGCAATCGAAAAGACGTTCACCCCGGAATTCCGCAACCGTCTGGATGCGGTGGTTTCCTTCGCGCCGCTTGGCAAAGACGTGATCCTGCAAGTGGTCGAAAAATTCGTGCTTCAACTCGAAGCACAACTGATGGACCGCAACGTAACGATCGAACTGACGAAACCTGCCGCAGAATGGCTGGCAGATCGCGGTTACGATTCCAAAATGGGCGCCCGCCCACTTGGTCGCGTCATTCAGGAATACATCAAGAAACCGCTTGCAGAAGAACTGCTGTTTGGTTCCCTCGCCAAAGGTGGCCACATCATTGTCGGTGTGAAGAAAGGTGAACTTGATCTCAAGATTGAGCCACCTGAGAAAGTGCGCATCTCAAAAGATAAACCGCCGCTTCTCGCCGCGGACTAATGCGCACCCTTGCACTGCTGTTGACCTGCGCCGCCCCTGTTGCGGCGCAGGAATTTCAGCTCGAACTTCCCATCGACTGCGCCTTGGGCGAAACCTGTTACATTCAAAATTACGTGGATCACGACCCGTCCGAAGCGGCGTCCGATTTCTTGTGTGGCAGCCTCACCTACGACACACACAAGGGAACAGATTTTGGCCTCCCATCGCTTCTGGCAATGGAAGAAGGCGTAAACGTCCTCGCGTCGGCCTCTGGAACAGTGCGCGGCGTGCGTAATGACATGCGCGACGTTCTGTTCACGCCCGACCTTGAAGGAGAAATCAACGGACGCGATTGCGGCAATGGCGTTGTCATCGCCCATGAAGACGGGTGGGAAACGCAATACTGTCATATGAAAGAAGGCTCTGTCGTCGTCCTTAGCGGGGACTACGTCGAAGCCGGAGACATCCTTGGCGAGGTCGGACTGTCAGGCCGCACACAGTTTCCCCATGTACATATTTCCCTGCGCCGTAACGGCGCTGTCGTCGATCCTTTTGCACCTGATGGACACACAACCTGTGATGAACCGACTTTGGAAACGCTCTGGAACCTTCCGGTAGACACCCCAGCGGGTGGTCTTTTGAACATCGGTTTTGCCGACACCGTCCCCGAATATGCTTCCGTGAAAGCGGGCACTGCGTCTGCACAAACCCTAACCCCGAATGCGCCAATCGTCCTTTGGGCCTTTGCCTTTGGATCTCGCATCGGCGACACGATCAATATCTCGTTTGACGGACCTGACGGCCCCCTCTTTCAAACAGACGATGTGCTAGACCGCCAACAGGCGCTTTTCATGCGCGCTGGCGGCCTTAATCCACCTGATCAAGGTTGGCCAACGGGCACTTATTCCGGCGTTGTCGTT
>CALBVZ010000162.1 GCA_937969445.1 uncultured Octadecabacter sp.
CAACTATTATGGACGAAAGACGCAAAAACAGCCCCGCATAACGGGCTGAGGCCCACTCGTGCCCAAAACCCATCGCCAAATTACGATCCCAAAGTAAAACCCCGCCAAAATATGACGGGGTTTGTCAGTGGTCTGAAGGCCGCTCGATTGAGCGGCCCTTTTCGTTTGGTATGCCGTTTGGCTTACATGCCAAGCGCTGTTTTGATCGCAGCAAGTACGTCAGTCAGCTTGGATGGGTCAGCCGCAGCTTCTGCAACCTGTGCAGCCAGCTGTGTCTTAGCAATCGCGCCAAGGTCGGAAGACTGAACCAGTTCCAGAACCTGACCAGCGTCAAAGCCTTCTGGTGTCAGGAGTGTTGCGATGTCAGGTGTCGCTGCTGTTGCTGCTTCAGTTGCCGCTTCTGTAGCTGCTTCTGCGGTGTCAGCAGCCGCATCAGTCGCGCCTTCGGCAACGTCGGAAACTGCGTCAGTTGTCGCTTCAACTGCGTCAGACGCCATGTCTGTCGCGCCTTCGGCAACGTCAGATACTGCATCAGTTGTCGCTTCAACTGCGTCAGACGCCATGTCTGCAGCACCTTCTGCTACGTCGGAAACCGCGTCAGTTGTTGCTTCAACTGCGTCGGATGCCATGTCTGTCGCGCCTTCAACAACGTCACCAGCCATGTCTGCAGCGCCGGTCGCTGCGTCGCCAGCCATTTCAGCAGCACCGGTGAATACTTGCATCGGGTTCTTGCCATTGGCGCCCCACTGGTAACCAAAGTAACCAAGTACGGCGATAACGATAATTGCAATCGTGCCTCTCATGTGTCTCGTCCTTTAAAAAATACATGGCCCCAACTGGACCTCGGGCGGACGTATGCCATGCTGCTTGTGCAAAGAAAAGCGGGAAGCGATACCCTATCTTCCCCGTTTCACTCATATACGAATTCGCGTTTTGCGCCTTGAAGTGCCTGCTCGGCAGGTTTACGTTCTGCGCTTGAACGACAAACAATCTAAGGAAAAGTCCAATAGCCCGCAGACCTCATAATGCGCCTCCACAGCGCGACACCGGCCCCCGCGTAAATGACCGCATTCGCGCACCTGAAATCCGTCTCATCGGAGCGGATGGCGAAAATGCCGGCGTTGTAACGCCAGACCGCGCAATGCAAATGGCAGATGATGCCGGCCTCGACTTGGTTGAGATCTCTCCGAACGCATCGCCGCCCGTATGTAAGATCATGGATTTCGGCAAGTTCAAGTATGAGACGCAGAAACGCGAGGCCGAAGCCCGCAAAAAGCAAAAGATCATCGAGATCAAAGAGGTTAAGTTCCGCCCGAACACGGACACCAATGACTACGACGTCAAAATGCGGAATGTGTTCAAGTTCTTGGAAAACGGCGACAAGGTAAAGGTGACCTTGCGTTTCCGAGGCCGCGAAATGGCGCACCAGAACCTTGGCCGCGAGCTGCTAGAGCGTGTTGCAGAAGACACCAAAGAGCACGGCAAGATTGAGAACTTCCCGAAGATGGAAGGCCGCCAAATGGTCATGATCATCGGGCCATTGCCGCAGAAGTAAGTCGCTAGCGACATATTGATTTTAAAGCGCCGCACAGATTGTGTGGCGCTTTTTCGTTTAAAGGCAGATGGTTAGCGCCCTATCCTTGGCGTAACGCCTGCGTCACTTGCGCGATAATACTAACCGCGATCTCCGCAACCGAGCGCCCGCCAATGTCCAAGCCAACGGGCGCATTGATCCGTTCAAGTTCATCGCTAAAACCTGCGTCCTTCAAACGTGTCACCCGTTTCGCGTGGGTGCGTGTGGACCCCAAACATCCAAGGTAAAACACATCCGAGCGCAGCGCGGTCTTGATCGCGGGGTCGTCCAGTTTTGGATCATGGGTCAGCGTGACAACGGCTGTGCGTGGATCTAGGCCCAAGCGCTCAAGTGCTGCGTCGGGCCAGTCTTCTACGATCGTTACATCCGGAAACCGTTCTGTCGACGCAAAGCTTGCGCGTGGATCAACCAAGGTGACGTCATACCCACAAGCCCGCGCCATTGGCGCCAAGTGTTGGGCAATATGTACGCCGCCTACGATGATCATGCGCAAAGGCGGGTTGTGAACGGCGACGAACGTCTGGCCATCATCTTCCACGCCGGAACGGTCCAAGCGAAACCGATCGGGGTAAGAATCAATACCGACCAATGACCGTGCTTCTTCGGTCAGATCCGCAACATAGGCGATGGATTCGCTGGCTTCGCGTGCAGTAACCAATTTGATCAAAATATCGACGGGCAACACGTCGCCCACCGGTTCGACCAGTATTCGGATACGACCACCGCAGGCCAAACCAACTGCGAACGCTTCGTCGTCACTTACGCCAAAGTCCAAAAGCCGCTGTTTTCCGTCATTCAGGGCGTCCATCGCCTCAACGATCACCGCGCCTTCAACGCAGCCCCCTGAAACGGACCCTTCCATATGCCCGTCGGCGCGAATGGCCAGTTGGCTGCCTGTGGGTCTTGGTGCCGATCCCCATGTTTCAACGACAGTCGCAAGGACCGCACCCTGCCCGCTCAGGTGCCAATCAAGGGCCAGTTTCGGCAGCCCGCCCAAGTCGTTCAATTGGAACTCTCGGCATCATCGTCTTCTGGAACCATAAACACCTGCCCCGGATAGATCAGGTCAGGGTCACGGATACGGTCACGGTTGGCTTCAAAGACTTTGAAATACAAAATGCCCGATCCATATCGTTCCTCAGCAATCGCCCAAAGCGTCGCCCCCGGTTGAACAGTGCGCGTTGCAACTGTGAATTCTGGGTTTGCGACATCTTCAGCCATTGCTTCGATCACATCGGCGGGGTCTTCACGCAGGAACGGGGTTTCAATGCGACTGACGACCTCGCCCTCAACGTCCACCTCATCGATCCGCAACGTGTAAACGCCTGTATCAACATCCGGCAGATCGCCGCGCCATGTGCCGTTGGCATCAATGGGCAGGCGGCTGACGGCGGCGTTGTTCACGTAAACCTGCACATAACCGCCCTCCCCGATGGCGCGACCTCGCAAGATCACCTCGCCTTCCAAATCATAGGTGATCGTATCAAGGGCAACGTTGGACATCACCTCGGGTGGGGTGTCTGCAGCAACCGGAGCTTGAACAACATCCACGCCTTCAGGTGTAATGGCTATGATCGCGGGTGTCGCGGGGCTGGCTAGGGCTGTTGTTTCAGCGACCTTTGGTTCCTCGGGCGTTTCAGGAATTTCTGGTGCTGGGGCAATTTCAGGTATCTCAACGTCCTCAGGTGCTTCAGTTTCTTCGGCGGTTTCCTCAACCTCGATGCTTTCTGGACTGACCTCTTCCACAGCAGCAACAACAACCGGTGCAGGATTTGCGGCCAACACAAACGTTCGGTCTGCTTCAACGCTTTCACCGTCAGGGTTGCTAACGGCTGTCATTGTGCGTGGGCTGTCGGAATGGCCCACAAAACCAACAAACGAAAACGCGCCATCCGCGCCGGACATCACCCGTTCAACTTCGACACCATCAATCATCACAGCGACTGCGGTATTTGGCTGACCCGTGCCAGAGACAACAAAGCCGCCATCAGGTTCAAACCGCAAATCGGTCAATTGCAGCGGTGGAACGGAAGTCGGGCCAGAGACTGGCGCTGTTTCATCAACTGTTTCAGCGGGTTGCGCAACGATGTCAGGCGCGTTCACCGCGTCTTGCGGCAACGGGCGCAAGTAAATCGCCGCGCCAATTGCGACAGCAACAACGGCGCCGCCGCCGATCATTTGGTATTTCGTTTGCACGTTTCGCTCCCCAACAGTTGGCAGACTGTAGCAACGGGACTATCACGGGTCAAAACCTGCTTTAATCCAACCAATCACAATGATCGGAGCCAATATGTCCCCTACCTATTCAGTCTGCGTCTATTGTGGGTCTCGTGATGGGACGGACCCAGCTTATGCGCAGGCCGCCACCGATTGCGGGACAATGCTCGCCAAAAACGGCTGGCGGTTGGTGTACGGTGCGGGCGATGTCGGGTTGATGGGACGCGTGGCACGAGCGGCCCAAGCTGGCGGCGGCGAAACATTCGGCGTAATCCCCCAGCATTTGATCGATTGGGAAGTCGGCAAAACCGACCTAACGACCTTTATCGTCACCGAAACCATGCATGAGCGCAAAAAAGTCATGCTGATGAACGCCCAAGCCGTTGTCGTCCTACCGGGGGGCGCCGGCTCCCTAGACGAGCTGTTCGAGGCCCTGACATGGCGTCAACTCGGCCTGCACGACAAACCTGTCTTCTTGCTGAACACGAATGGGTACTGGGATCCGCTACTGGCGTTGATGGATCAGATCATCACACAAGGCTTTGCGGACGAGAGCCTTCTCAAATACATGAGCGTGGTCTCAACGGTGGATGACCTACACCTGCAACTAAAGTCGGCGGCGCCTACATAAGTCATTAAGCGCTAAGTACGCTACCCTGAACGAAAAAAGGCGCCCTCAAATGAAGGCGCCTTTTCAATTGTTCTTGTATAACGGATCACATGCGGGATGCGACGTTTTCCCAGTTCACAAGGTTGTCGAGGAAGTTTGTAAGGTACTTCGGACGCGCGTTGCGGAAATCGATGTAGTAGGAATGCTCCCATACGTCGCAACCGAGCAGTGCAGTCTGACCGAAGCACAGCGGGTTCACGCCGTTTTCAGTCTTAGTCACAGCCAAGGAACCGTCAGCGTTCTTTACCAACCATGCCCAACCGGAACCGAACTGGCCTGCGCCTGCTGCGGAAAACTGGGATTTGAATTCGTCAACGGAACCGAAGCTCTCTTTGATGGCAGCTTCAAGCTCGGACGGCATCGCGCCAGAATTCGGGCCCATCATTTCCCAGAACTGGTTGTGGTTCCAAAGCTGGGAGATGTTGTTGAAGATACCGTTCTGCGCAGTTGCAGACGCATCGTATGTGCCAACAATGATCTCTTCGAGAGATTTATCCGCCCACTCTGTGCCCTCAATCAGCTTGTTGCCGTTGGTGACATAGGCGTTGTGGTGCAGGTCGTGGTGGTATTCCATTGTTTCAGCGGACATGCCGTGTGCTGCAAGTGCGTCGTGGGCATACGGAAGATCAGGAAGTTCAAAAGCCATTAGTTAACCTCATTGTTGGATTTACAATTCTCTAACACGTAACAAAGCCTTCAGGCCCCTAAGGTCAAGTCGGTTTGCATCAAAATGAGCGCATTCGGCATTGTTTCCCCATCCGCAACAGTGGACTTGGGGTCTCAGGTCGTTATGGTGCGTTAATGCCGGATTAACTGGCAAACACGCGGAAACGCGAAATAAAAGCAGGTAATACGTGAAAAACGCACAGCGGGGCCGCATCTGATGGCCAAACACCAATATACAATCTTGTCGATGATGAAGGATGAGGGCCATTCGCTTGTCGAATGGGTCGCATACCATAAACACATCGGTTTCGATAACATTTGCGTTTACACAAACAACTGCGGCGACGGCACGGATGACATGCTGATCCGTCTGGAAGAACTCGGTTGGGTCCAGCATTTTCGCAACGACGTTCCCGAAGGCAAAAAGCCACAGCCAAACGCGCTGATGCTGGCAACCCAGAACGAGGAAGTCACTGATTCCGAATGGATTTTGACGATGGACGCAGATGAATTTGTGTCTATCAAGAAGGGCCGCGGCTGGATCACAGACCTGATGGAACGTGTTGATCCCGCTGCAGACGCTATTGCAATCACATGGCGGTTCTTTGGCTCTAGCGAAGTTACGGACTGGAACCCCGGTCTTGTGATCGAAAACTACACGCAGGCCGCACCGGACATGTTCAAAAAGGGTTGGGGGGTGAAAACCATCTTCAAACCTTACCGTGATATGAAGCTGGGCATCCACCGACCACACATTAAGAAAGCCAAGCAAGAGCCTGCAAACGCTAAGCTTTTGTTCGATCAGCTTTGGCTGAATGGTTCTGGAAACCCGATGCCCGATGAGTTTTCGTTGTCAGGTTGGCGATCAACCAAACCGACGCTTGGCTATGATCTGGTTGAGCTGAACCACTACGGCGTTAAATCCTATGAGGCATACTTGCTGCGTCGTGTGCGCGGAAACGTGAACAACAAGGCCGGCAAATACGACGCCGCCTATTTCGCGTTGTTTGATCGCAACGAGGAAGAAAACTTGAACGTCACCCGTCACGCACGCGGAACAAAACGTCGTATGGCGCAAATCCTGTCCGATCCGATCATGCGTGAATTGCAGGACAAAGCGCTCGAATTTCACGCCAATCGCGTTGAAATGCTACGCAAGTCTGGTGAATACGATCAATGGGTCACGGACCTGAAGGAAGCCTCTGCAATCCCGCTCGACAAGATTGATGAAGTTTTGTTTGTGCAGCACCTGCCAAAAGAATGGCAGGAAAAGGTGAAAGAGCTGCAGGCATCCGGCGTTCCCGACAAGAAGATCGCCAAAATGATCGCGCAAACGCAAACGGCCAAAAAAGGTGATACCCGTAAGGCCCTGTTGGAAGCAGCAGGCGAGAACGCTGAAGAAAAACTTGATGCGCATCAGTTGAAGGATCGAAAGTCAAAAGGCGATACGCTAGACAATCCGTTCTTGAACACAAAAGCAGCTGCCGGACTGGGTGTTCCATTGGCCAATGAACGCACGCAGAAGATCGCCCTTGCCGCGCAGGCCGCTGACCCAAATGACGCCAGCAGTGCCAAACTGATGAAAAAGGCGGCCGTTGCGAAACGAGTCATGGATTCAAAAAAGACCGAAGCGTCAAAGACGGCGACGATTGATCTGGACCAGCCCGCACCGCCAATTAGCAAGATCGTGAAAGCGGCGACGTTGGATGCATCCACTGGTATCGAAAGCCCCGATGACACGGTGCCTGTCGTTGACGCGACCCCTGCCCCGAAAAAGACAGTAGCAAAGAAGACGGCAACCAAAAAGCCCGCGCCGAAAAAGACGGCAGCGAAGAAACCTGCCGCCAAGAAACCCGCGGCCAGCAAGAAGCCTCGCACAAAGGCGACGACCGCTAAGAAGCCCGCAACCAAGACCGCAGCAGCGAAAAAACCGGCGACAAAAACTGCCACAAAAAAACCTGCTGCAAAAACGGCGACAAAATCCACAACAACACGCAAGACCACGACGAAAAAAGCCGTGGCCCCAAAGAAAGCGACCACTAAATGAGCGCGAAAAAAGCCGGGCCTCCGAACGCGGGCCAAAAGGTTCTTGTGTCCACAATGAAGAACGAAGGCCCATACCTGTTGGAATGGCTGGCCTATCACAAATCCATTGGAATCACGGATTTTTGTATCTTTTCAAATGATTGCACGGATGGCACCAACCTGATCCTGAACCGTTTGGACCAAATGGGTGTTGTAAAACACTTCGACAACCCGCTAGGACCGCGCATGGATCCACAGCGGGCCGCCTATTCGCGTGCCAATAAAACCGACTGGGTGAAGGCCGCCGACTGGGTACTGATTGTTGACGCGGATGAGTTTCTGAACATTCACGTTGGCGATCGAAGCATTGACGCGCTGATTGATGCCTGTGGTAACCCTGACGCGATTTCGGTCAACTGGCGCTTGATGGGCAGCCAAGGCCAATCCAAAATGTCTGATGAACTGGTGACCGAGCGCTACACGCGTGGTTCCAGCTTTGAAGACCCTGAAAACGGCCTCGTTTGGGGGTTCAAAACCCTATTCCGCCCCGCCTTGTTTGGCTTCTTCGGCGTTCATCGCCCGAAGTTCCAGAGTGAAACAGAAATCAAACCGGGCATGGTCAAGTGGACCAATGCTGCGGGCAAACCGATGGGCGATAAATACCTTGAAAAGGGCTGGCGCGGTAACAGCGACAACGTCACCAATGAATTCGCACAGGTGAACCACTACGCGATTAAGTCGCGTGAGGATTTCCTGCTTAAGCGTCTGCGTGGCACGGCCAACTCCAAGAACAAAGACCGTATCGATATGGAGTATTGGGACAAGTACGACATCAACACGTGCGAGGATACGACCATCATGACGGATGGCATTCAAAGCCAGATTGATGAGTGGATGAAGGACGACGACCTTGCCGCGCTAACCCGTGCTTGCGCGGATTGCTCGCAGCGTGTGTTGGACTACCAATTAACGGACCCTGATTTCCGCACGTTCATCGACACGGGTCACTTCGCCAAGCCAAAAGACTCAAAAAAAAAGAAGAAATGACGGCTGAGGGCGGCCCCGCACGGTTTTTATGCGTCGGAACGCACCATAAAACCGGCACCGTCTGGTTGCGTCGTGTTTTGCACGAGATAAAGCGCGATCAGGATATTCCCCTGATGCAGTGCCACAATGCGGGTAAGATCAGCAAAGCAGCCAAAACCGGCCCGCAGATTATCGTGAATTGGGAAAGCAGTTTTCCAAAAGAACTGCACGCCCTGCCCCAAGCGCGGTTCATCCACATGATCCGCGACCCGCGCGATGTTCTGTTGTCCGGCATGCGTTATCACCGCAAGGCACCGTTGGGTCGTGAAAAATTCCTTGCCGACCCGCGCAATGATTTGGACGGCAAAAGCTACCAAGAACATCTGAACGCCCTGTCCACTGACCTAGATCGTTGGCAGTTTGAAATGCGCAATAAACACGCCGAGACCGTGAAAGAAATGCTGGCTTGGGATTACAGCGGCAACAACATCGGTGATGTGCGTTATGAGGACCTAATTGTTGATGTGGATTGCGTGAAAATCCGTGAAATTCTTGAAGACTTCGCGATTGAAGGGCTCGATATCGATAAGGCGGTGCAGGCCTATTGGCAGCACAGTCTGTTTGGCGGTGTGAACGAAGCGTCTGAGCGTGGCAGACAGCACGCGCTGCACATTACGTCCGGTTCCGTGGCTCAATGGAAAACCCAAATGCCGCGGGCATTGGCAGAAATCTACGCCGATGAATATGGCGACGCACTTATCAGCCTTGGGTATGAAGACGATAAGAAATGGGTGAATGACTGCCCCGTTAAGGTAAAAGCCTAGCCCGTCAGCCCTGGATTATTGCGGTGCTGTTTACGGATGCGATCGTACAGCGCGCGCACGTCGTCGTCTTGCTTTAGCTCGACCAGACGCTTTTGATGAATTTCCACGGCGCGTTGGTGCAGGTCATTCAATTCAGGGTCTTTGCGCAACTCAGCCACCGCGTCCTGCACCCGTTCGGACCATCGCTGGATGCGCGTGTCGTGCACGTCGTTGTTATTGTAACGACGCCAGTATTTGAAATCGGCACTGCGATCCGCGTGGTTGGCATTGCCGCGATCCGCTTGCACAAGAAAGCTTTCGGCGGATTTGATGACGTAGTGGTTCAGTTGCACCAGATCATAGCCAAAATCCGGTGCTTCCAGTAGCTTCACGTCCTTTAGCAACCGTGATGCATCAAGCGGTTTCCCGCAGCCGTTTACGTATTTCACACCCCCCAAATCCTTTTCGTGCACATTGGGCGAGTGGTTGGCGAAATACTTCGCCTTGGCGGATTTGTGGGTCAGGGATTTAGTACCACGGCGCGAGATACCGTTGTGATATTCGCCCTCGTAGGCCCATGCATATTCGAATTGATCAATCAGTAAACGGTCCTCATAGGTGTCCAACCCGCTAGATCCGAAATTCAACTGGTTGAAGGTGATGACATTGGCGCCATCGACCGCCTTGAACAGGTCCTGCAGCGTGCCGTCTCCTACGTTGACGCAAATGAATTCGTCCACGTCAAAACTGGTGACCCAGTCAGACCGTTTCAGCCTTTCAAAGGTGTTAATGTACTTTGTGACCTGCCAATGGTGGTGGGCATTTTTGGTGTAAACGGATGGGTTTGTGAAATGACGCAGCTTGCCCAATTCGTCCAAACGTTCGAGCATCTGGTCGGTGCCATCGGTGCAATCATTTGAAAAAACGAGGAAATCGTTCACACCAATCAAGCTGTGATAGGCATACCATTCCAAAATGAACGGTGCTTCGTCCTTCATCGGCGTGATAGATGTAATGCGCATTGCCTGCCCTGACTTTCGTTTTGTCAGAGCTTGCCACGACAACGACGCGGACAAAAGGTTGCACCGCACAAATGCACAAGTTGCTGCAAAATGCGCACGCCTCTAGGCGAAAAAGCCGGTCTTCGCACCAGTTGTCGCTGCGCGGGTCAGAACCCCGTGCGCGTAATCTGCGACCGAGCGAAAGCAGACCACGTCAAAGCCGTCCTCATGCATCCAGAACGCCGCTGCAATCTGCGCCAGGCGGGTACGGCGTGCTTGGCCGACGCCAAAGCTGTCAGGGTGCAAATCAACGGGGCAAAGCCGCGCCAACACATCGCGTGCACCGTCTCCGGAAACCGTAAACACCGCCCGTGCATCCGAAACATCCACCGTTAAGAAGTGCGTCTTGGCGAGCGCCTTGTTTACTGCGTCGATCGACGTGGTAACGCTGTCATAGGGAACGATCAACAACAGCTCATCCGGGGACATCCAAGCGACGCCCTTGTCGCCATTCCCCAAAAACTGCCCCGATGTTGGCACCGCTTGCCCTGTGGCCGCTTTGACCGCTTTCTTCATCTTCGCGCTGCTCAAATCGCCGCGCAGGGTAATCATGCCGCGTGCATCTGCGCGCGTTACTACTGCCATATCAGACATTTTGTTTCTCCCCAGCTGGGTCATAGAAAACCGGATCAACGATCTTTGCTTGGACCTCGGTACCATCGGTTTTGGGGAAGGTAATCACCTCGCCCATCCGATCTGGCCCGTTATGCACAAGCCCCATCGCGATCCCGCGCTCAAGGTTTGCGCTGTAATAGGTCGACGTGATGCGCCCCTGCACGTTGCGCTGCCCATTGGCGTTCTCGCCCTCCGCGACAGCATAAGCGCCGTCAGGAATAACGGAGCCATCCGTGCTTTCCAGCCCCACAAGCTTCCAACGATTAGGATCAACCATATGGCTACGCAGCTGGCCGCGTTTGCCTAAGAAGTCGTCTTTCTTCTTGGAAATCGCCCAGTTCAGCCCAAGGTCTTGCGGAATGACCGTGCCATCGGTTTCGTCCCCGATCATGATAAAGCCCTTCTCGGCGCGCAACACGTGCAAGCCTTCGGTTCCGTATGGCATCAGGCCGAATTCCTGCCCTGCCTCATACAAGGTCTTCCAGAATGCTTCGCCTTCACTCGCCTTCACCGCGATCTCGTAAGACAATTCACCCGAGAACGAGATGCGGAAAGCACGACAATCAAACCCGCCGATTTCACCATCGCGCCATTGCATGAACGGCAGGGCTCCGGCGCTTACATCCATGCCACCCAGTTTTTCCAACAGCTTGCGGGCATTAGGGCCGACCACGGCGATCTGTGCGTATTGTTCGGTGACATTGGCGACATAAACGTCCCAATCCCACCATTCTGTTTGCAGCCACTCTTCCATATGCGCATGAATACTGTCCGCGCCGCCCGTGGTCGTGTGGCAAAGCCAGCGATCCTCAGCAATACGCGCAACCACACCATCATCAGACAGGAAGCCCTGCTCACCGCACATCAAACCGTAGCGGCATTTGCCGACGGCCAGATTGGACATCATGTTGGTGTACATCATATCAAGAAACTTGCCCGCATCAGGGCCGGAAACCACCAGTTTCCCAAGCGTCGAAGCATCCAGCAAGCCAAGGTTATCGCGGGTGTTCTTCACCTCGCGGTTCACCGCGTCCTCAATGCTTTCGCCATCGCGTTGATAGGTATAAACGCGGCGCCATTGGCCGACAGGCTCCCAGTAGGCACCATTCGCATCATTCCACTCATGGATCGGCGTTTTGCGCAGCGGTTGGAACAGCTCGCCTGACGCTTCGCCGCCGATAGAACCCAGCGAAATCGGGGTATACGGTGGACGAAATGTCGTGGTGCCTGTCGCAGGAATAGCCTGCCCCAATGCATCAGAAAGAACAGCCAAGCCGTTGATGTTACTTAATTTACCTTGGTCCGTTGCCATGCCGAGGGTCGTGTATCGTTTGGTATGCTCAACACTTTCATAGCCTTCCTGCGCGGCCAATTGAACATCAGACACCTTCACGTCGTTCTGATAATCCAGCCACATCTTTGAACGAAGCTTATAGCCCGCACCCTGCGGCATGATCCAAACGGCCTCCATTGGGGCCTCATCGGGGGCATCACCTTTCGGCGCTTTGCCAGCCTTGCCTATTGCCCCTGCCAGCGCCGCCGCCTGCGCGCCTGCGTCATGGCCGTTCGCGAGGCAATCGCGGGTGCTCATTTCGCCGTGGGCGATCCCCGCTGTGGTCACGAACCCTGTGCCGTCAGCCCCCAGTGGTGGGCGGGACGGATCAGGGCGGAAATGGCTTTGCGCGTCATCCCAGATCAACTTGCCGCCGCAATGAGACCACAGGTGCACAACGGGCGACCAACCGCCCGACATTGCCACCGCGTCGCAGTTGATCTCTTCCAGCACGCCGCCTTCACCGGCTTGCGCACAGATTTCAACACCGGTGACCTGTTTGCCGCCTTTGACCTTTGAAATACCTTTGCCGTGCAGCACGCGAATGCCCAGCGCCTCGGCCTCCTGCGCCAAAGGCCCTGCTT
>CALBVZ010000163.1 GCA_937969445.1 uncultured Octadecabacter sp.
GAACTTGGCGGGCTTTATGACTACGATCTTGATGAAGTTATTGTAAGCCAAGCCGTGATTGAATGCAGCCACGCGACAACCCTTGTCGCGGATAATACGAAGTTCGGGCGCAAAGCTCCGGCGCGTATCGCTGACCTTGCCGACATCAGCACGTTTTGCACCGATATAGAGCCTAACCTTGCCCAAACGACAAAGTTGAAGCGTGTCGTAGTCGCATCAGAATAGCTGTTACCAATCGAACGCAGGGGCAATCTGTCTTTGCGCAAGCGTCATAATGTCGGACACATGCACCATCGGCGAAAGGTCAACGTCGGACTGTCCATTCTTAACCAGTTCAGCCATCCGTGAATAAAGCGCCGGATACTCACCAAGTTCGCCCAACGCTTGCTCCTCGCCATTTACGACACAACGATTGCCGCCTTCCAAAAGGTGAACAACCGTCCCATCCGTTGTCGTGAACTTTTGTTCCCAGGTCTGATTACCCTCCTGCAGCCAATCAAACGAAGCGGTGACATTGCTCGTGAATTCCAACTCAGCGCGGATTGGGGTCTGACGATTGCTCGGAGTCTGAAGAACGGCAGACTTCAGGTGGGCTGAGAACGGTAAAACCTCAGTCATGATCGAAAGTGCGTTAATACCGGGGTCAAGCACACCCATCCCTCCGGGTTCAAAAACCCAGTCCTGATTTGGATGCCATTGGCGCACGTTTTCTTTCCAGTTGATATGGCCCGAGGCGACAGTCTTGCCTGCCAATGCAGCCTTTGCAGCCTGTACACCTTTCGCCATACGGCTGTGCCACGTCGCAAACAAAGTGACTCCCACTTTCTTCGCGATCGCCTCTAGTGCGTACACTTCTGCAAGCGTCGCGCCGGGTGGTTTTTCCAGCATAACATGTCTACCCGCGTGCAAGCAGGCGGCAGCATACTCAAATCGCGGCACGGGCGGGAGACAAAGACTGACCACCTCAATATCCGGATTCTCGGCAAGCATAGTATCTAAATCGGTGAACGCAGGAACGTCATTAACCGTTCCCGCACGGCTAACGGTCGCCGCGATCTCCCAACTGTTTGAGGCCGCGATAGACGGCACGTGCTGATCAACAGCGATCTTCCCAATTCCAACGAGAGCAATCTTCATTAGTGGGACTCCCGCGCCACTGCGTTTCCGCGTCGTCCAACAAGAAAATCAAAATCCGCCCCTTCATCAGCACGGTTTACCTTGTCGTGATAAAGCTGTGCATAACCACTCGTTGGTCGCTGAACCGGCGGTGACCATTTCGCCAAACGCGCCGTCAACTCATCCTCAGATATGTCGAGGTGTATGCGGCGCTCAGCGACGTTAAGCTCGATCATGTCACCGGATTGAACAACAGCCAAAGGACCGCCCGCAGCAGCCTCAGGCGCTGTATGCAGCACAACAGTTCCGTAAGCCGTACCCGACATCCGCGCATCCGAGATCCGAACCATGTCGCGAACACCCGACTTCAGCAGCTTGGCGGGCAGCGCCATGTCACCAACCTCTGCCATACCTGGATACCCTTTCGGGCCACAGTTTTTCAGGACCATTACACATGTCTCGTCGATATCCAGATCATCGCGGTCAACGCGCGCCTTGTAATCGTCAATGTCCTCAAAAACGACGGCGCGGCCACGATGTTCCATCAATTCAGGCGATGCTGCAGACGGCTTAATAATCGCACCGTTCGGCGCGAGGTTGCCTCGAAGTACCGCAATGCCTCCTGACTTTCTCAAAGCCTTTTCAGTCGGAACGATTACATCAGCATTCCAATTCTGAACGTCCTTCACCTCGTCCCAGATCGACCCGCCGCTGACTGTCAGGGCGTCCTTGTGAAGCATGCCCATCTCACCGAGGCGTTTGATCACGACAGGTAGGCCACCGGCGTAGAAAAACTCCTCCATCAGCCACTTACCGGAGGGTAGCAAATTCACGATTGTAGGGACGTCTTTGCCGCAACGATCCCAATCTTCAAGCGAAAGCGGTATTTCGCATCGGCCAGCCAAGGCCTGCAAATGAACAACTGCATTTGTCGATCCACCAATCGCGCCGTTGGTTCGGATTGCATTTTCGAACGCCTGTTTCGTCATGATGTCAGACGGTTTAAGATCGTCCTTAACCATCTGAACGATGCGACGTCCGGTCAACTGGCTCATCATACGGCGACGGCTATCGACCGCAGGGATCGCCGCGTTTCCAGACAGCGCCATCCCCAGCGCCTCAGCCATACTTGCCATCGTGGACGCGGTGCCCATCGTATTACAGCCGCCGGCACTTCTAGACATCGACGCTTCGGCTTCAACGAACTCCTCAGGCGTCATCTCGCCTGCCTTCACGGCCTCGTTGAACCGACGAATATGCGTGCCAGAACCAACGCGTTCGCCGCGGAAATGACCGTTCAGCATAGGCCCGCCAGAGACAACAATCGCGGGTAGGTCCACTGACGCGGCACCCATCAAAAGTGCTGGCGTAGTTTTGTCGCAACCCGCCATAAGAACGACGCCATCAATCGGTTTCCCTCGAAGCGCTTCTTCAACGTCCATCGCACATAAATTCCGGAACATCATCGCAGTGGGGCGTAGCGCGGATTCAGATGGGCTGAACACTGGGAATTCGACAGGAAAACCGCCCGCTTCCCAGATGCCATTCTTCACCTTTTCGGCAAGTTCACGCAGGTGCCCGTTGCAGGGCGTCAAATCCGACCACGTGTTGCAAATCCCAATGACAGGGCGACCGTCAAACAAGTCATCTGGATACCCTTGGTTCTTCATCCAACCACGGTGATAGATCGCGTCCTTGCCGGTTCCACCGAACCATTCTTGTGATCGCAACTTACGTGGCCACTTGGCAGGCTTAAAAGTCATCGCACTATCTCCGTTGGTGAGGTTTTAGGTTTCACCCCTCAATCCAGAAAGCGCAAGAGGGCGAAATGAAACCGCTGCGCCCCGCCGTCATGCAACGCTGCTATGTTGTCACGAAGGTGAATTATTGCAGCATTGGTTTTGACTTGGCCGGACGTTTGCGATTCTATCCCCCAAAAGAGCAGTATTGGAGACGGCGATGCGCCTGTCAGTGGCATTTGAGAACACCAAAGATACACCAGAAGGACGCGGTCCGGTTCAGGTCGGTTGGTTCCTAAACGATAAAAAGGGTGGCGTTATTTATGACGCGCCCGAACGTGTTCGATCTGTTGAAATGAACCGCGAACATGCGAAATCTGCGTCTCGTTGTCCTGCTGTCATCAATATGGAAAGCCGGTACTTCATGGTGAAGTGCCCGTTCGACATCCACATCGGGTTCGCGCGCGACGATAAAGGTAAGCCAGTTTTGCGAAACCTCGCAGGTACGCAGTCCAACGTTCGCGCAAGCAAACTTGGCGACAAACTGCACATCACGTCTGAGGTTGAGTGGCGCACCAAAGGTATTCCAACGATCCAGCTTTCGTTGCCCTATGTCTTCATCGCGGATGAGCCTGTTTATATGAGTCAGGTCAGCCCATTCATGCACTACAATAAAGATCCGCTTCCCGGAACGATCTTTGGCGGCCGCTTTCCGATTAACGTCTGGCCACGCCCATTGATGTGGGCGTTTGAATGGCATGAGCCGGACAAGCCGATCAAAATCAAACGTGGCGATCCACTATTTTACGCTGGGTTCGAGGCGCAATCGCCGGAACGCAGTGTGGTTCTGACGGAAACGGAAGTCACGCCAGAGCTGACAGAGTATATGGAGCTGATTTCTGGCGCAGTAAACTATGTTAATCAGACGTTTTCGCTGTTTGAAGCTGCAGAAGAACGGCGGCCGGAAACGCTGCTTAAGCCGATCGCGCGCAAACGAAGCAAGGGTTGAGAAATGGTCGCTGAGACTTTGGCAGACCTGCGCACCAGATCGGTGAACGCACATAAAGCTGGCCGTCATGAGGAAGCCCTCGAAGGGTACACAAGCTTTTTACAACATCGGCCGACCGACGCGGGTATTTGGACAAACCTTGGTGCCCTCTATCGGGGAATGGGGCGCCATGAGATGGGCCGTACGGCACAATTACGGGCACACGCCTTAGCGCCAGACGACATCGGTGTGCTCAATAACTATTCCAACATTTTGTCTGACCTAGGCGACTACGAGCATTCAATCGAGTTACGCAAAAAGTCTCTAACGCTTGATCCAAGCCACGTGATGCATCACGCGATGATTGGTCGATGTTTGCGCGGCTTAGGTCAGTACCAAGACGCGATCGATTATCTAACTCCGATGGTCAAAGCGTATCCTGAAGAGAACGAAATCAAACTCCAGCTCGCGTTTGCGCAGCTGGGCGCTAGGCAATACGGCGCTGCATTCAGAACATATGATGCACGCTGGAATAGTGACGAATTAGACCAGCCCCAACTCCCGTTTCCAAAGTGGAAAGAGGGTGTATCGATAAAAGGCAAAACGCTATTGATCCTACCCGAACAGGGGTTTGGGGATATGGTCCTGCTGACGCGCTTCATTCCCCTTATCGCAGACATGGGCGCTAAGGTGCGCCTCGTCGTGAAAAAACCGTTGCTACGGTTGTTTGAAGGCATGGACAGCGTTGATTGGGTCGGTCCAGCCGCCTCCAAAGATGATCCCGTTGATATGTGGCTGAGCCTGATGGACATGCCCAAATTGGTCTACAACGCTGATGACGAAGGCGTAGTCCCGCCGCCCACAAAACTAACAATCCCTGTAGATTCAGTTGAACGTGCAAAACGCCTCACGTCCAGACATAGCGACATGTTCAAAGCTGGCGTGGTTTGGTCTGGGTCTGCAACCTATAAAGGCAACACATTCCGCTCGTTTACGCACCGCGAGTTTTTGCCAATGGCGAACACGCCAAACGTCCAGCTGTTTTCCCTCTATAAGGGGCCATTCCTTGAGGCCTTCCAAAAAGACGGAAGCGCTGGGCTGATTATCGATACCGCAAGTACAGATCGTGACTTCGCGGATTGCGCTGCGACGATGAAGGAAATGGAGCTGATCATCACGTCAGACACAGCCACCGCGCACATTGCCGGATCACTGGGCGTCCCTGTTTGGGTCATGCTGCATTGGGATGCATTCTGGGTGTATCGACATGCGGGTGAAACGACGCCGTGGTATCCCTCAATGCGGCTGTTCCGGCAAGCAAAACCACAAGACTGGGCATCAGCATTTGATGCGGCAAACAAAGCGTTGTTAAAAGAGGTTTCTAAACATGGCTGATCATATTCTTGTTCCCACAGCCCCCGGTGAGTTGATCGACAAATTGACAATTCTTCGATTGAAGGAAGAACGTATTTCGGACCCGGCAAAGGTTGAAAACGTACGCGTGGAAAAAGCGGCTCTTATGGAAACAGCAAATTCACAGGTTCCCCCCAGCGCCGCACTTACGTCCCTTTGGGAGGACCTCTATACGATCAACGCGGACCTTTGGGTGATCGAAGATGACATTCGCGATTGTGAAAAAGCCAAAGACTTTGGTGAAGAATTTATTCGTCTGGCACGCGCCGTTTACATCACCAACGACAAGCGTGCGAATGTGAAAAAGAAAATCAACTTGCTGCTAGGTTCGGCTCTTATCGAAGAGAAGTCCTATAGCGATCACGGAGTTGAAACATGACTGAAAACGTAGCCGAAGCACGTCGCCTATTGCGCAAAGAAGCGACAAAGCTTCAGAAGGCCCTCGACAAAAACCGCACGCGCGAACGCGGCCCATTGGTCCGCCGATTTCACGAAGTGCGACAGATGCTGTCACCACTGTATTCTTACACATCGCAGGCTGGGCAGGATTTCGTGGTCGACCAACTCATGAAGCACAAACGAGAGGGTACATTCATCGATGTTGGTGGATATGACGGTGTAACCGGGTCTAATACCTTCTTCCTTGAGACAAACCGCGGCTGGACTGGTGCGCTTGTCGAACCCGTGAAAGCACAGCTCGTTAAGGCCGCCGCCTTGCGGACATGTCCCTGCATCGAAGCCGCGATTGCCCCAACTGAAGGCGAGGCCGATTTCATCGAAATCAGCGAGGGTTTCACCCAGATGAGCGGCTTGGCCGACTCTTACGACAAGAAACTCCTACAGACGGTTCGCAATGACAAACGGCACCGCGAGAACGTCACGAAGGTCAAAACGAAAACCCTATCCAGCATTTTGGAATACGCGAAAATTCCCGATCCAGACTTCATCTCGTTGGATATCGAAGGCGGCGAGATCGCTTGCCTCAAAGCGTTTCCATTCAAAGATCATAACGTCAAAGCATGGGCGATTGAAAACAACACCGGTACGTCGGAGATCAAACAACTCATGGACGAGAATGGTTATAATTTAGTCGAATTTTGCGGACCAGATGAGATTTATTTTAGACGTTCGTCATAAGGCCAACACATTTCGATCACGCTTCACGCTATGAGCAACTGATAGGTCCTGCTCCAACATAGAACTGGAGTGGGCCATGTCAGATCGATCGAATGCACCGATAATAATCAAACGTAAAAAAGTAATCGCTGGTGGCGGACACCACGGCGGCGCGTGGAAAGTTGCCTACGCGGATTTCGTGACTGCGATGATGGCCTTCTTCCTGTTGATGTGGCTGTTGAACGCAACGACTGAACAACAGCGCAAAGGCATTGCCGACTACTTCTCTCCAACGATTCCCGTGAACCGGATTTCAGGTGGTGGCGAAGGAATGTTCGGCGGTACCAACATCTTCACCGATGACACGTTGGTTCAAGACGGTACCGGACAATCGGGCGGTGTTCCGACAATCGGCGAGGATGCGGGCGCACTGGAACGGGCAGCAGAAATTGCGGCTCTGCAAGAAGTTGAATCAATGCTTCTGGGTATCGGTGGTGAAAGTCTCATTCAACAAGAAGCCTTGCGCCACGTCATTACGCGGCTCACCGATGAAGGCCTGATCATCGAGATATTTGCCCGTGAGAACGCCCCGCTGTTCGTTGACGAAGGCACGGAACCAACGCTCGTTTTAATAGAGCTTACGACGATGTTTGCACGCGTGTTTGATATGGTCACGAACCCTGTCGCTGTTGAGGGTCATACACGTACGCTACCGCTTGTCGTTGCTGATCGCCCGGTTTGGGACATTTCCTCTGGGCGCGCTGAAACTGTGCGTCGCCTCCTAGAAGCAGGCGATCTCGATCCATTGCGAATTGCACGCATGACAGGGCACGCCGATCGCGACCTTGCTCGCGAAAGTTCTGTGTCGGTGCGCAACAACCGGATTGAGATCACGTTGCTGCGGGTTGTCGAATGAGGTGACCAAAAATTTCCGCTGCATTTTATCTATTAGGCCGACGTTAAGTAGCTTGGCGGTAAGTCTGACCTAAGTACGTCCAACCTTGTGACAGAAAGGCCAAGCACATGACGATTTCATCTTCCCTAAATGCTAGCGTAGCGGGGCTTGCATCCAATGCGAGCCGCCTTGCGACGATCTCAGACAATATCGCGAACTCATCAACCTACGGGTACAAGCGTGCAGAAGCTGACTTCCATTCAATGGTCATCGATAGCGGCAAAGGAACCTACGCCGCGGGTGGCGTCCGCGTAACAACCCAGCGCTTGATTGATGAACGTGGGCCGCTTGTCTCGACATCAAACCCAACTGACCTCGCCGTTCGAGGGAGCGGTATGTTGCCAGTTACGGAAGGTTCGGCAGTTGGAATTGGCAATACGACAGACTTTCCAATGCGATTATCAACGACAGGTTCCTTTCGCGCAGATGCAGATGGATTCCTCACAACGGAGTCAGGGCTAGTTCTACTGGGATGGCCCGCCAACCCAGACGGTTCAATCCCGACGTTACCGCGTGACAGTTCCGGTGGTTTGGAACCTGTTCGCGTAGACACAAACCAATTCGTTAGTGACCCTACGACTGCGATTCAGCTTTCGGTTAACCTTCCTGCGACAGAAACGACTGCCGGAGCAACGGGCGATACTGAATCACTGTCGGTCGAATACTTTGACAACCTTGGGATTGCTGAAAACCTTTCCGTCAGTTTCGTCCCAACTGTTCCCGCTACAGGGTCGTCCAATACCTGGACTATGCTGATCGAAGACAGTGCCAGCGGTGGGGCGGTTGTTGGGAACTATACGCTTCAGTTTGACGATACCCCTGGTTTGGGTGGTCGCTTGTTATCCGTAACGGACGCGGTCGGGGACCCTTATGACGCGGCTGATGGGACCATAACTGTCGCAGTTGACGGTGGTGATTTATCCATCGGCATTGGTGTGCTTGGCGAAGCAGGGGGGCTGTCACAATTGTCAGATGCTTTCGCTCCTGTATCGGTCACGAAAGATGGCTCGCCAGTCGGCAACATGACCTCTGTTGAGGTCGATGCGAATGGTTTTGTACACGCATTCTTTGACACAGGCGTCTCGCGGACAATCTATCAAGTTCCAATCGTCGACGTCCCCAATGAAAACGGCTTGGTAACACAAGACCACCAAAGCTACACGGTTACGCCGGAAAGCGGGCCATTCTACCTTTGGGACGCTGGTGATGGCCCGACCGGAGATATCGTAAGTTACGCCCGTGAAGAATCCGCCACTGATGTGGCAGGCGAACTAACCCAGCTCATACAAACACAACGCGCTTACTCATCCAACGCAAAGGTCATTCAGACCGTGGATGAAATGCTGCAGGAAACAACCAACATCAAACGATAGAATTGAGGTAAACGGCCATGAGTATTTCCAGCTCGCTTTCTAATGCCCTATCAGGGATGACTGCCGCGTCACGCATGGCCGAAGTTGTGTCCTCAAACGTCTCAAATTCACTGACGGACGGATATGGGCGAAGGTCCTTGAACTTGTCCTCAGCAGTGATCGGGGGCGTTGGTGCTGGCGTCGAAATCGGGTCAGTGACTCGGCACGTTGATAGTGGGATACTAGCTGATCGACGGTTGGCAGGTGCAAGTTTAGGTGGATATGATACGTTGGTTTCGACCATGAATCGTATTCAAGACGTTATTGGCGAAACTGGCGGCACCGACTCAATTTCAAGTCGGATTGTCGCACTGGAGTCAGCCTTAATTGACGCTGCATCAGACCCTTCATCCAGCATTAACCTGTCAGCTTTGGCCGAAAAACTTAACGATGTTGCGACGCGTTTGAATACCGCATCTCACGACATTCAAACTGAGAGGGAAAGAGCGGATTCTTCAATTTCTGATCAAGTCGATCGATTGAATACAGCTTTGTTGCAGGTCCAACAGCTAAACAAAGACATCACGAATGCGAACAATTCAGGCTACGATCCGTCAGGTCTGTTGGACCAAAGGCAACTCGTCATCGACGAAATTTCAGAGATCGTACCAGTGCGGGAGATAAATCGCACTGGTGGTCAAATAGCGTTGATGACACCTAGCGGTGAAACCTTGCTTGATGGTGAAGCCAAAGTTTTTGGGTTCGTTGAGAACCCAGTAATTGTCTCTGACATGACCATCCAAAGTGGAGGGTTATCGGGGATTACTCTCGACGGACAACCGATCGCGACCGACGGAATTGGCAAGCTCGCCGGGGGAACGCTTGGAGCAACCTTTCAAGTCCGCGATTCAGAACTTGTTACCGCTCAGGAAGGTTTGGATGCAATTGCAGCCGACCTAATTAGCCGTTTTCAGGACCCGAATGTTGATCCGACTCTCGCGGTTGGGCAAGCTGGAATTCTAACAGATGCAGGGGCAGCCTTTAACGTTACGAACATAACTGGGCTTTCATCTCGAATTTCACTCAACGCCTTGATCGATCCAACTGTTGGTGGCGCAACGACAAGGCTTCGAGATGGGCTGAACGCGACCTCCCCTGGGCCAAGTGGAGATGCCAGTTTGCTTCAAGCAATTTCCGGAGCACTTGCAGAACCAAGATCAACGTCAACTGATTCTACGCAACAAAGCGTGGCCGGACGGGCATCGAATTTTGAAAGTGAAATGGGGAGAAAGCGCGTTGAGTTTGATTCCGAAGTTAGCTTCGCAAATGCGCGGTGGTCCAGTTTGAGAGAGGCTGAAACTGCAGATGGGGTGAACACGGATTACGAAATGCAAATGTTGCTACGCGTCGAACAGGCCTATGCGGCAAACGCTCGTGTCATTCAAACTGTTGAAACTCTTATGCAAAGATTATTGGAGATTTGATCCATGGCCATCTCAATGGTTGGCGACATGCGCCAACACCTCTTATCGACGCGTCACAATACTTTTCTGAAAAATGAGCTTAACACGCTTGTTCAGGAACTAACGTCTGGTACGAAAACTGATCTTACATCACATCTTGGTGGTGATCAGACCAATCTCGCTGGTCTTGACCGCCAGCTTCAGATTCTCGGGAAGTTCGAACAATCGAATGCCGAAACTGGGCAGTTTCTTTCAATGATGCAATCGGCACTGTCAGGGATCCATAATCAACGTGAAACGGCAAGCACGGCTTTGTTGACGATAAACCACTCGAGTTCGATGTCACAAATTGAGAATGTTGCTGACGTTGCCCGCAGTAGCTTTAAAGCGACCGTTCAGACCTTGAATCTACGCTCAGGAGATCGGGCAATGTTTGGTGGAAATGATTTGGAGTCAAACCCATTGGCGGATCCTGAAATCATGATGACAGCGCTCCAAAATGCTGTGGCTGGCTTAACATCAGAGACCGATGTTGATACGGCAATCGATGCTTGGTTCGATTCCCCTGGCGGGGGGTTCGAAACAGTCGGCTACATTGGTGACTCGACTGGATACCTCTCCCGGTTGTCAGGCGTAGGGCAGACTGTCGAAATTGGCGTTCGCGCGGATGACCAACCGATCCGAGATACCCTCAAAGCGCTCGCGAAGGGAGCACTTTCTGGAGATCCAATTCTAAACCTTGGAGCCGAAGCCCGGAAAAATTTACAAGAACAAGCTGGTGTTGATTTGCTTACCCAAGCTTCTGAGATTACTGGCCTTCAAGCTCGTATCGGCTATGCAGAGCAACAGATCGAACAGGCAACGGTTCAGATTTCAACGCAAACATCGTCGTACAGGATTGCGCGAAACGAACTTGTTTCGGCGGATCCATTCGAAACAGCATCTCGTCTGCAATCAGTCCAGCTTCAGCTCGAGACCCATTATACGCTTACTGCGCGTCTCTCGAGCCTATCCTTAACGGAGTACTTACGTTGAAAAAATTGATCGTCGCTCTTGTTCTCGTATTTATTCATTCAACAGCATTTGCATCTCCAATTCGGATTAAAGATTTGGTTGAATTTGACGGTGTTCGATCAAACGATCTGGTCGGTTATGGGCTGGTTGTTGGTTTGAATGGCACGGGCGACGGATTGCGAAATTCTCCGTTTACCGAAGAGATAATGAGTAACATTTTGGAACGCCTCGGTGTGAATGTCACAGGCGAACAGTTCCGACCGAACAATGTTGCAGCAGTATTGGTTACTGCGAGTTTGCCTCCATTTGCGCGAACCGGTAGCCCGCTCGACGTGACAATTTCGGCAATTGGTGACGCCGATAGTTTGCTTGGGGGTACGCTGATAATGACGCCGTTGAATGCTGCGGATGGCGAGATCTACGCCGTGGCGCAAGGAACCATTATCGCAGGCGGTGTCTCCGCAGAAGGTGATGGAGGTGGCGTTGTGCAAGGGGTTCCGACATCTGGCGTTATTCCATCGGGCGCAACAGTTGAACGGGAAGTTGCTTTTGAATTCTCAAACCTTGAGGTGATCCGCTTAGCCTTACGGTCTCCGGATTTTACGACGGCTGCCCGAATTGAAGCGGCAATCAACCAGGCTTACGGGCGAAGTGTTGCGCTCATGTTGGATTCAGGAACTGTGCGTGTGGATATCGCTGCGACCAGAGCAGCATCGCCGGCGCACGCGCTGGTACGTGTCGAGAACATTCTTGTGGAGCCTGAACGCAGAGCACGCGTCGTTGTTGATCAACGTTCAGGAACAATTGTGATGGGTGATGATGTACGGATTTCGCGGGTTGCTGTTAGCCAAGGGAACCTAACTTTGCGCATTGAGGAGGCACCTTTGGTTGTTCAACCGAACCCATTCGCCTCGGGCCAAACTGTGGTGGTGCCAAACACCAATGCGCAGATCAACGAAGAACCTGGAATAGGGTTGGCGGAGATTCAAGAAGGGACATCTTTGTCAGAGGTCGTCGCGGGCTTAAATGCACTTGGTGTTTCGCCGCGTGACATGATCGATATCCTAAAGAGTATTAAGGCTGCGGGTGCTTTGCACGCAGAATTCATAGTCCGATAGGTAACGTTCAGAGGTAACTCCGGACAAGGCTGGCCGCGATCAAACTCCATCCATCAGCGACAACAAAAAAGGCTAGCTTGAATGGAAGTGAAACAATGGCGGGGGGGACCATCATCATCCCCATCGACATCAAGACAGCAGCGACGACAAGATCGATGATTAAAAAAGGCAGAAATACAATGAACCCGATTTGAAATGCGCGCTCAATCTCACTCAGTAGGAATGATGGAATGAGCACTGACAAAGAAGACGTTTCTATCGGTTGATCGACAGCTGAATTTGGTCGCAAGCTTGCGAGCTCCTCGAATGTCTCTGGAGAAATCCGATTAGCCATAAAGGATCTAAAAGGCTCCATCACGCGAAGGAATGCGTCTTCAAGTGGCATCCCTTCGTTGAGGAGTGGATCTATTCCTGATGTCCATGCCGCTATGAATACCGGCTCCATCACGAAGTACGTAAGAAATAGCGCAAGGCTAATGATGAGCATGTTAGGGGGTGATTGCTGTAGTCCAATGCCTTGTCGCAGAATCGACAAAACGGTCACCATAAATGGGAAACAGGTGATCATGATTGCGATGCCAGGAACGATACTAAGGATCGTCATCAAGACAAATAGTTGAATTGACCTTGTTGCTAGTGAACCGTCGTTGTCCAACGTTATAGATACGTCTTGCGCTAAAGCTGGGTTCACGAGGAACAGCGAGCCGATCGTAGTAATCGCGAGGATGTAGCCTTTAGGATTCATGCTGGCCTGTTGCGACTACTTCTGTGAGGCGCACCGCGAGTTGCCCAGTTTCGCTTCCTTCGACCTGTTCAAGTTGCCCTCGCGCAATTAAACGACCGCCGACAAACAAATCAACAGGGTCATCAATGCGTTTATCGAGCGGTAAGACAGCGTTTTCACCTAGATCCAAAAGGTCTCGAACAAGCGGTCTTGCGCGACCTACTGAGATTGTAACTTCAATAGGAACGTTTTGAAGCGGACTGGAGGGAGTTGCTTGTATCTCATTGTCCATTTCGGCTGCTCCTTTGAGGGCTTTCAAGCCCGTTTAATGTGGATTGAAGTGCAAGAACGAGTGAGGGCAGATCCAGAAAGATCTCAACATCGTGTTGCAGGATAATTGCCTGCCCATCTTTCAAATTTGAATCAGGCACGAAAACGCAATGCTGGCTGTTTTCGAGGGCATCAAATGCAGGCAAAAGTTCCGGCGCTATCCCAATCTGAATTGGCAAGTTCGCAGATCTAGTAAACTCGACATCGATAACTTCTGAGAGGTGCGCACCAAACGTCGCTTTGGCGATTTCGGGAACTATCTTGTCTGAAATCTGCCTAATCAGCGACTGCATTTGCTGAAGGATATGTTGGCGCGCTTCCTCATATCCAAATGTCATATCGCTCAAGGTGGCGGACACTTCGTTGATGGATTGCGCAATCTTTGCGGTGTTTAAAGTTTCTGCATGAATGATTCCGTCCGCCTTGCCACGTTGATAGTCTGGACTTTCAATTGACGCGTTCGCGCAGTCACTCCCAAACCGTTCTAACGTAATTCTTGAAGTATTCATTTCGCAGGCTCCGAATCTGGTTCGTCAATCCAGCTTTGCAAAACTTGAATTGCTTCATCGCGGCGATCTTCAATGAGATCGCGAAGTCGATCGACAGGATCGTCGGTCGGCTGAGCGCTATTGGCATCTGTTGGTGATGGAGCAAGTGACTGCACAGGAGACACCGTACCGTCGATGACGTTTGATTCGGACCCCAACGCGGCGCTAGAGACCCCAGCACCGCTGTTGTCGAGCAGCACAGGAGGAGTCCGATTAGACGTTAGAATTGGCCGCACCACGAACAACCCAAGAATCAAAGCAACCAATGCCAGCACGCCGGTTTGGACCAGTTGCATAATATTGAGCGGTGCGGATGGAATTTCGCCGACACCAGACTCTGTTCCAACAGCAGGAAAGGATTCAAAGGCCATGGATCGAATTGTAATCTCGTCACCACGGGTCTCATCAAGGCCAACCGCAGATGCCACTAACAGGCGTAGGTCATCAAGTTCTTCGGGAGGGCGGGCCGTAACGATTGTTTCGCCCGCGTCGTCGACAGTCGTCACACTGTTAACCAAGACGGCAACGCTAATTCGTTTTACTGCTCCTGGGCCGCGCAGCACTTCGCGTTGCGTTTCCGAGACTTCGTAATTTGTGACCGACCGGCTTTCAGTGTTTTCATTGGATGCAGCACCTGAATTTCCTGCCGCGTCACCGTCCGGTAAATTGGACGCAACAGTCACGTCGCCAGACATTGTATCTTGTGACGATGCGCTGCTTTCCTGAACTTCGGTGCTGATCGCAACGCGCGTTTCAGGATCAAAGCTTCGCTCGATAATGGACTCGGTCTCCGTCACGGTATCGACACTAACTTCGACAACCGCATTTCCGGGCCCAACACGTGCAGCCAAAATACGCTCAACACGGCTACGGAGTTCAGACACCTTTTCGTGCGTGTCGGCAGCGGTAGAATTGTTATCCGCACCGGAGATCAATCCACCAACACCATCGATTACCGCGACGTCCGTTGGCGCGAGGCCTGGTACCGCAGAAGCCACAAGAAATCGTAACGCGTCGGCTTGGCCTGTGTCTAAAGACCCGCTCATCGTCGTTACATTTACCGCTGCCGTTGGCGCTTGTTCACGTCTAAACGGTTGCGCTGAGGTTGCTGAAATATGGACGCGTGCAGCTCGAATATGTGGGCTTGCAAGCATTGTGCGAGCCAGCTCACCTTCTTTGGCACGCCAATAGGCGGCATCAAACATCTGGGATGTCGTGCCGAAACCGGAAAGGTTATCTAACAGTTCGTACCCCTGAGAACTGTTCGCAGGCAGGCCCTCGCTAGCCAATGTCATTCTTAGGCGATCACGTTCCGCCCGAGGTACAAAAATCGAACCACCCTGTACGTCATATTCGACATCACGTTGATCCAATGCCGTGATGATCTCACCCGCGGTTCCATTGTCCAAACCCGCATATAACAACACGAGGTCGGACGATGTTGTGGCGCGGGCCATAAGTAAGACCGCAGCAAACACCGCAAGCGATGCCCCGATCACGGTGATTCGACGACGAGCGTCCAAGTTCGTCCATATTGTATTAGCGCTTCCCAAGCGGGTTTCTCCCTACCAATGGCTTTCTGCCGATGCCCATCAATAGACTGCACAGGATTAACAATCGGTTAGTGCCTTTCACAGTATTGAAGGGAGAACACATAAGGACCGAACTCATGGCAGAAGCCGATCAAGCAACCGAAGAAACAAGTGAAGACGCACCAAAGAAGGCGTCGAAGATGCCCCTAATTCTTGGTTTCGTGTTGGCGCTTCTTGGTGGCGGCGGTGGGTTCTTTGCTGTTCAGAGCGGCCTAATTGGCGGATCAACGGAAGAAGCGCACGAAGAAGTTGAACCTGTCGCCGAAGACCTTCCAGAATTGGCGTTTGTTCCAATGGAAACGCTTGTCATTAACCTACCTGAACATGCTCAGGCAAAGCATTTGCTTTTCACCGCTCAGCTAGAGGTCGAGCCTGCATTCTCACAAGAGGTGACAGACCTGATGCCGCGTATTGTTGATGTTCTAAATGGCTACTTACGTGCTGTCCGGGTCGCCGAACTGGAAGACCCGACCGCATTGATTCGGTTGCGTGCGCAGATGCTCCGGCGGGTTCAGGTCGTCGTTGGGGACGGGCGCGTCAAAGATATCCTAATCATGGAATTTGTACTGAACTAGAAAGGGTCAGTTATGGCATTTATTGCAGATATTCTTCTTGCCGCAGGGGCATTAGCCGTTGGGTTCTATTGTTTTGTTTTGTCGCGCCGTTTGAAGCGATTTACCGACCTTGAAAAAGGAGTTGGTGGAGCGATTGCGGTGTTGTCAGTACAGGTAGATGAGCTTTCAAAGGCACTCATCAAAGCAGAGGCTGCATCAGCTACATCGGCAACGTCGCTCGCGACGCAATCACAATCCGCACAAGATGCCGCCAAACGGTTGGAGCTGTTGATAGCGTCGCTGCATGACCTACCTGAACCTGCGAAAGCCGACCGACCGACCGATCCATTCTTCGTTCGCCAACCGCTCGTATCAGGGGGCGCTTGAAATCGATGCCGACGTCTAGAAAGCCTAAAAATGTCCTCGCCTTTGCTGCGGCTTTGTTACTTGCCTCAGGTGGTGTTCGAATCGGGACAGGTATGGGGCCAGCTATCGCGTTTGCTGAGGAACACATGGAAACCGGTGAAGTAAACCATCCTGAAGAGTCCCCACAAACACCGGAAATTGAGCCATTGCTTGCAGCGTTGCAGGTACGGGAAGGCCGTGTTTCCGAAAGAGAAGTAGCGCTAGAAAATAGAATTTTCGCGCTGAGAGTCGCGGAAGAAGAGATAGCAAAACGGCTAGAAGAACTAGAAGCGGCAGAGCAATCTCTTACAGAGGCGATAGCCGTCTCGGAGACAGCGAATGATGGCGACATTACACGCCTAACTGCCGTTTATGAAAATATGAAACCGGCGGACGCCGCCAACCTCTTTGAAGAGATGGCCCCCGATTTCGCATCAGGCTTTCTCGTCAGAATGCGTCCGGAGGCTGCTGCGGCAATTTTGGCTGGATTAGAGCCACAAACAGCCTATTCCATCAGCGTGATTATTGCGGGCCGCAATGCAAATGCACCGACTGAGTAGTCATGAAGACTAATCCTTAACCAGTTCCGTGCGATGACCAGTTAAACAACAAACGGGGCAAGAATCATGATCGGTCTGATCGGTATCGTCATCATCTTTGTAATGGTCTTCGGGGGCTACACGCTTGCCGGCGGCAAAATGGGTATGATCCTAAAGGCGCTGCCTTTTGAGATGATCATGATCGGCGGCGCCGCAGTGGGCGCTTTTGTGATTTCGAACGACATGTCGGGAATCAAGCATACACTTAAAGATATGGGGAAGGTGTTCAAAGGAACGAAGTGGAAACCAGACGATTACCGCGATCTCCTTTGTCTTTTGTTTGAACTGATCAGACTCGCACGTGCTAACCCTGTCGGCCTTGAGGCTCACATCGAAGAACCACAAGACAGTAGCATTTTTGGAAAATACCCGAGGGTACTTTCTGATAAAGAAGCTGTCGCGCTCATTTGTGATACTCTGCGTTCGGCGTCGATGAACTATGATGATCCGCACCAAGTTGAAGAGGTGTTGGAAAAACGCATTGAGGCGAACATGCATCACAGTATGCATGGTACGCACGCGCTACAGACAATCGCTGACGGACTACCAGCGCTTGGAATTGTGGCAGCGGTGCTTGGCGTTATCAAAACGATGGGCTCGATCGATCAACCACCCGAGGTCCTCGGCAAGATGATTGGTGGCGCCCTTGTTGGGACGTTCTTGGGTGTATTCCTAGCCTATGGTTTGGTTGGGCCATTTGCAGGGCGGGTTAAAACAGTCGTTGAAGAGGACGCGCACTTCTACCAGCTCATCCGCGAAGTTTTGGTCGCCAATCTACATCAACATGCGCCAAATATCTGCATCGAGGTCGGCAGGCAAAATACACCGGGCCAATGCCGCCCAAGCTTCTCAGATCTTGAAGAGGCATTGAAAGCATCCAAGCAGGATGCGGCATGATTCGAATTGCCACCTTTTTCGCCTTTCTACCGATTATGGCCTTCGCTGAACCCGTGACAATTCGAAGTGGTGAGCACGAGAGTTTCTCGAGGCTGGTAGTGTCGATTGGTGTCAACACTGATTGGTCAATTGACCCAAGCGACGACGGGTACGTTCTTCAGCTAGAAGGAAGGTCAGACGGCTTTGATACATCCCAAGTGTTCGAGCGCATTCAGCGTGAGCGACTAAAAGACGTTCGCCAAGTCTCCCCCAACTCGTTGAACTTATTAGTTGAGTGCAATTGTGAGCTAGATGCATTTTTGTGGCAACCGGGTAACTTGGTCATTGATATTATAGAAAATTCTGAACCCGTTCTAGGAACGACAGATGTTGGTTCAAATTCTATAAATGTCACCACAGAACGACCAGCTATGAGACCGATCGAACCGTCGCTAGAGCTTCCAAATGAATTTAATATTCCCGCCCCGGCAATCGAACAAGCTCGCACCGAAGAAGCGCAAGTAACAATTGACCTGTCGGCAACCGAAGAAGCTCTTGCGATCAGTATAGCACGTGCTGCTTCACAAGGGTTTCTTGAACCATCAGTCGTCGAAACTGAGCAGCCGGCCCCGGCGGAAAACGATTCTGTTTTGGTATCGGAACAATTGGTTGAACAAGACCCAGAAGTTCCAAACGTCCCGAACCGTCCAGGTGTTGGGATATCAACGGCAATGGATAGAGATCTTGCGCAGCTTGGTGTTGAGTTAGGAAGATCACTCGAGCAACAGTGCCTTTCAGCGGATCTATTCCAAGTTTCAGAATGGGGAGACCAGCGCGGTTTCCATGAGCAAGTTTCTGCATTGGCGGAGGCCTTAGCTGGGGAGTTCGGTGAGGAACCTCGCGAAGCGCAAGAAAACTTAGCGCGGCTTTATATTCATTTCGGGTTTGGCGCTGAGGCGAAACTTGTTCTTGCAGCTAACCCTTCGTCAAGCCAGTCACGGATTATTTTGACTGAACTCGCTGGGATCGTCGACAACTACGATGGAGAATATACTGCAATCTTAGCTCAAGAATCTTGTAATACTCCGGGTGCTTTGTGGGCATTTTTACTTCGTCCGTCCGTTCAGCAACCGAGCGATAGAAACCAACTTATTCAATATTTTTACGCACTTCCCCAGCCACTCAGAAGTCAAATTTCACCTCGTCTCGCGCGGGGGTTTCTGGATATTGGCGATCCAGATGCGGCGAGCCAACTGTTGTACGCCGTAAACAATCAGGACGCCGATAGTACGCACGAAGTACAATCCACCCGCGCTTTGATCGCAGAAGGTTTTGATGATGCTGGGGCCGCAGTTACCGTCCTTGCAAATGAGGTAGATGACAATGCACGAACGACACCACAATCTCTTATCCGGCTTATCGAGCTAGAGCTTGAACAAGGAATACGACCATCTGAGGCAAACCTTCTTTTGGTCGGGGCGCTGCGGCAGGAACACCGCGACACGCCAATTGCACAAGACCTTGCGAATATTGAAGCGGCAGGACGAATAGCAATTGAGCAGTATCAAGTTGCTCTTGATTTGATGCAGGATCGAGAAGACGCCCAAGCGCACGAAATAGTAGATCTAGCGTTTGAAAGCATCGCTACCCACGCAGATGCCGGAACGTTCTTAGAATTTGTTTTTGACGAAACGCCAAAAGGCTTAACATCTGAAACTGAAAACGCGATTGCGAAACGCTTGGTCGATCTCGGGTTTTATGAGCGTGCAACTTCGTTTCTCGTTGGGGAAGCTGCACGAGAAGCGGCAGCCGAGCGGCGTTATCTGCGTGCGGAATCCGCTCTTGGCTCGGGTGAGTTTTCACTAGCACTGGAAGCACTCCTTGGGATGGCTGACGAACGCGCTCGCGCGTTGCGAGCTCGCGCATATGAAGGAATGGGCCAACATCGCGCGGCGTTATCCGCCCTAACCGTAGATCAATCTGCATCTTCTCCCACATTGCAGTTTCGAGCTGGCGCTTGGGAACGATTGACTGTTGAGGAAGACGAAGTGCTGTCAACATTCGCTCAAGCCGTTTTGATGCCACCAGGTGAAACGCCAGCGGCAACTCTTATGGATCGACGCGATATCCTGACCCAATCACAAGAAAGCCGCCAATCGGTTGAAAGCCTTCTACTGCGGTTTAGTGCCGAAACTGGTGGCAACTAGCGGGCAATCGTTACCAATTCGAAAGGATCACACCTTACCCATGCTTCACCAGCTACAGAAAGTGCAGGGTTTATAGATATGCCAGAAGGCAAACACCATTCGTTCCTATCGGAATCGCAAATCGTGACGCAGGTAAACAATGCCTGAGTTGACACTTCGCACCATCTTCCAACCGACCATTTTGCTCGCGTTGGCGTTAATGGCGATCATTGTGATGATGATTTTACCAATGCCGTCATGGGTATTGGATGTCGGCTTGGCGGCTTCTTTTGCGCTAGCTATCTTAATCTTCACGATCACCTTATTCATCGAACGCCCTTTAGATTTCTCGGCCTTCCCGACAATCTTGCTTGCGTCGTTGATGTTGCGCCTCTCGCTGAATGTGTCTTCAACCAAGTTGATCATCGGGCAAGGTCATACAGGAACCAATGCAGCAGGGAATGTTATTGAGGGGTTCGCCGATTTCGTTATGGGCGGCAGCGTTTTTCTAGGCCTCGTCGTGTTTGGTGTTCTGCTGATTGTAAACTTCGTTGTGATTAACAAAGGTGCGACCCGCATGGCGGAAGTAGGAGCGCGCTTCGCGCTTGACGGCATGCCGGGCAAACAACTCGCGATCGACAGCGACATGAGCGCGGGCGCGATCGATCACACCGAAGCAAAACGCAGACGTGAAACCGAACAGGCTGAAACGACGTTTTTTGGTTCTCTGGATGGGGCGTCAAAATTTGTTAAGGGGGACGCAGTTGCCGGGTTATTGATTACTGCGCTGAATCTCGTGATGGGTTTAATAATGGGGGCGGCCGTTCATGGAATGCCGATTGGGGTCGCGTTTGAAACCTACGCGATTCTCACGGTTGGCGATGGCCTTGTGAACCAAATTCCGTCTGTCATCATCTCTATTGCAGCGGCGCTACTACTTGCTCGTGGTGGTGCGAAGGGGGCCACCGACCTCACCATCGCGGCACAACTCGGCGGTTACCCAGCGGCACTCGCGACTGTTGGCGTCTTAATGTTTCTTTTTGCATTGGTGCCTGGGTTGCCTTTCTTGCCGTTTGTCGCAGGCGCAGCAACGCTGGGTGTTGCGGCATGGTATGGAATGAAAGCCGCAGAACGGCGCGACAAAGAGGCCGAGCAAGCGGCGGCGATGCCAGAAGCACCACCCGCGCGTGAAAGCCTTGGTGATCTACTCGATCTGGACGATATCCACGTCGAGTTCGCACCCGACCTCGTTGATATGGTTCTCGACCCGGGCGTCGGGCTCGATGTTCGCATTGGAAATATGCGCAATCATGTTGCCACCGAATTCGGTGTGCTTCTCCCTGAAATTCGGCTGACGGACAATGTATCGCTCGTTAGTGGGACTTATCGAATTCTCGTTCAAGGAGTTGAGCAAGTACGCGACACGCTTCAACCCGGTCGCGTGCTGACTTTGCTGTCAGGCCCTGAAATTCCTGTGCCGAACGGACAGGATGTAAAAGAACCAGTCTACGGTGCACCTGCGCGTTGGATCAGTCCTGATGACCAAGATGCCGCCTCGTTGAATGGATTAACGACAGTTCACCCAACTGAGGTACTGGCCACCCATCTCCTTGAAGTTATCAAAAAGAACTTCTCGCGGCTGATGACGCTCAAGGCGTTGCGCCGGTTGATGGAGGAAATGTGCAACCTAAGTGATACTCCAAGAGCTGACGCGAACCGCAAAATGTTGGACGAACTTGTGCCAGACAAAGTGCCCGTCGATATGCTGCTTTCCGTCCTTCGACTGCTTTTGGAAGAACGCGTTTCGATTCGAAATCTATCTCTCATAGTTGAGGCGACTGCAGAAGGTCGGCAGCTCTACCCGAGCGTTGAAGGCGTTGCCGAACACGTACGTCAGCGATTGGGCTTTCAATTGGTTGCTGAGATGCGGCGTCCAGATGGAACCATCCCACTTGTCCAGTTAGCGCCCGAATGGGAAGACACGTTTGCAACTTATCAAATAACGTCCGAACGCGGGCTCGGCGATGTCGCGTTACCACCGGATGAATTCAATCGCCTTGCAACGGCGATCTCTGAGAAGGTCGCATCTGCGGGTGAGGCTGGGGCCTACCCCGCAATCGTAACGTCGATGAAACGTCGACGTTTCTTGCGAACGGTTCTAACAGCGAAAGGCATCCCTAACCCGGTCCTGAGCTTTGAGGAAATCGGCGTTGACGCCAAACCGTCTCTCGTCGGACTTGTTCCAGTATGATTGAAGGCCTGGCAGAGCTTTCGTCGATTAGCCAAGACGTGATTTGGAAGGCTTATCTTGTCTTCATGCGGGTTGGCGCGATGATGGCTCTGCTCCCAGCTTTCGGTGAACAATCCGTTCCGGCGCGCGTGAAACTAGGGCTGGCACTGGCCTTTACCGCAATCGTTTCGCCAGCGGTTATGAATCCTGAGATCGTAACCGAGACATCGCAAACCTTCGGTCTGATCGCTGCAGAAACACTCACCGGATTGTTCTTAGGGCTAATGTTGCGACTATTCGTTCTCGCACTTCAGGTCGCCGGGTCTATCGCCGCACAATCGACATCGCTTTCCCAGCTGTTTGGTGGCGCTGGCGGCGACCCACTTCCAGCGATGGGGCACGTGTTGGTAATTGGCGGCCTCGCGCTGGCCACCATAATGGGCCTGCATGTTCAGATCGCCGAATTCATGATCAACAGCTACGATCTTGTGCCAATGGGGAACGTAATCCCCTCAGATGTTTTGTCTCGCGCTGGCGTCGCGGAAATATCACGGGCGTTTGGGTTGGGCTTCACGCTGGCAGCACCCTTCGTCATCTCATCGTTGATCTACAATGTAACTCTGGGCGTCATAAATAAAGCGATGCCGCAACTCATGGTGGCTTTCGTCGGGGCGCCAGCAATCACCGCTGGCGGTCTGGTTCTGCTCATGCTTGCGGCACCACTCATGCTTTCGATCTGGGTTGAGGCGATGGGCGCATTCCTACTCGATCCGTTTCGAGGTCCGCGATGAGTGGTGATAACGGTGACGACGATAAGCAATATGAGGCGTCCCAACACAAGCTGGACGAAGCGCGCAAGAAAGGAGACTTCGCAAGGTCTGCAGATCTAAACACAGCTGCCGCCTATGCCGGAATTCTCCTTGCAGGCGTTTCTGTTGGTGCGTTCTCTCTCATCGAATTGGGGGCAACGCTGTCAGGTTTGCTGGGGCACCCCGACACCATTTCGACTGCAGTATTCGCATCAAACGGTGCTCCGATGATGGGCGGTCTGATGTTTGGCCTAGGTGCAGCGATCAGCCCTTGGTTTGGCATTCCAGCGGTCCTAGTGATCCTTGCCATCATCATACAACGCGGCTTTGTCATCGCGCCTTCAAAGCTAGCATTTAAAGCGTCACGTATATCGCCGATCTCACAGGCGAAGAACAAATTTGGCCGGAGTGGGTTGTTCGAATTTGGCAAAAGCTTTTCAAAATTAATCTTGTACTCGACTGTCCTATTCATTTTTCTAATCGGCCGATTACCGGAAATAATGGGGGCAATGGCATTGTCACCACGGCAAGTGATCGCAACGCTACTGGAACTTTGCCTTTCTTTGATGTCGATTGTTTTGATCATCGCACTCGCGCTCGGGATTGTTGACTTTACGTGGCAACGTGCTGAGCACCTCCGCAAAAACCGAATGTCCCGCAAAGAGATGACAGACGAAACAAAGAACTCGGAGGGCGATCCGGCAATGAAGCAACAACGCCGGCAAAAAGGTGTCGCGATTGCGATGAATCAAATGATGAATGACGTCCCAGAAGCAGACGTTATTATCGTCAACCCGACCCACTACGCCGTTGCCTTAAAATGGAACAGAATGGGTGGGGGTGCGCCAGAATGCGTGGCGAAGGGCGTCGATCTTGTTGCAGCGCAAATCCGCGAGATCGCCCAAGAACACGGCGTTCCGATTCATTCTGACCCACCAACTGCGCGCGCCCTCTTTGCGACGGTCGAGATCGGTGAGCAAATTCCGAACGATCAATTTAAGCCAGTGGCGGCGGCCATTAGGTTTGCTGATCGGGTCAGAAAGGCGGCCCGCTGATGTCTCACTCGTTGAACGCCACAACGCGATTGCTGCCGCTGCTAGAGATGGCTTTTCAAGCTGAACAGATGAAAATGGCAAAGATCGTTCAGCGTATATCGGTACTGAAAGGTAAACTAAAAGAAATTGATCGCCCCATGCGTTCTGAACCACTTAGCGCCGCAAACCGTGCAGGGGCAGACTTGCGCTGGGACGCATGGGCACAAGAGCGCAAGAAAGTAATTAACCAAGAGTTGGCGTTGGCTCTCCGAGATCGTGAGCAAGCCCGGGATCAAATGATCGCGGCGCTTTCCAAACTCGAAGCCGCCAAAAAGATGCAAGCGAGTGCAGTTTCTCAAGCGCGCCAAACGGCAATCCGGCGCGCTAGTTGGTGACGTCTTGGCGCACGATATCCACGATCAGAACATCCGTAATATGCCCGCGCATCACTTCATCAGCAGAGGCTTGTAAAGCTTCACGAAGTATTCGCATGTTGGACGAAGCCGTAAACGCACCATTGAAGCCACCGATATTTGCGTGATCAAACATCACCTGCAAGAATGCGTCACGCAATCTGGGCTCATGAGAAAACACAGCCTCCTGACCGCCTGCTTCGACCTCAATACTCAACGACATGACCATCAAAGCGGTCACACGGTCATTCACAACGACCGGAACGACAAACTGGTTGTTCATCCGCGCATATTCACGCGTTTCCAACGAGACAGGTTCTGGAATCGGTTCACTGTGTTCCAGCATGATTTCACTTTCATCGCCGTCCACGCATGCATTGGCGACCATCTCTTCTTCGGGCTCGGGCATAAGGGCCAGACCCGCTCCGACGCCGCCACCAACGCCAACCAGCATCAGGATAATTGGGAGGATTAGTTTCTTCATAGCGCGCTCCTAGAATGGCAAGATAATGTCGGCGACCTGCTGGCCAATTCGTGGTTGTTGAACGTCAGAAATTTGACCACTACCGCCGTATGAAATCCGCGCTGAAGCAAGTTTGTCGTACGTGATCTCATTTTGTCGGCTAATGTCTGCAGGGCGGACGAAACCCGAAACCAGTAGTTCACGCATTTCGAAATTGACCCGTACTTCTTGAGTACCCTGAATGACCAGGACACCATTTGGCATCACATCGACAACCGTTGCCGCGATACGCAATTCAAGCTGTTCATTGCGCCGAACAGATCCATCTCCACCGAAAGATGAACTTGAGTTCAAATCGACAGCGGCGCTCAAGCTCGCGCCGTCGGGCAGGGACTCATCGACGCGTTGCGGAACGCCAAACAAGTTTGGAATGGACAGGCTTTCGGATCCACTACGCGAACGATCTGTTGAATTTGAAATAGAGGCACTGTCGTCAATTTCGATCACCACAGTAAGAATGTCTCCTCGCTGGACAGCGCGTCTATCACCCAGAAGCGATCCACGATCACCGGTCCAAAGCGACGGGGTGCCATCGCGCGGCTCCGAAATTGCAAGGTCACTTGTTAAGCCATAGGTCAGCATCGCCGCCGCCTCGGGCGAGGCCTGCGGAGGTGTGAACTCGGGTGGGCTGCCGACATCGCGCAAACGCCCGCAAGAGGTTGCCAAAAGTAGTGACGCCAAGACGACTAAAGTTGTGGTACGCATTCTGCGCTCCTATCGGTTAACAAATGCGGTGCCCGTCGCATCAATTTGCGCGCTCACCGTTGTTCGGGATGTTAGGTTCATGACGCGAATGACGTCGCCGGGGCCAGCACGGTCTAGCGCCCGGCCTTCGGTTGAAATCACAACGCCGCTGCGCTGATAAACGAGTGTTATGATCTGATTTCGTTCAATGACAGCGGGCGGACCGATATCGCCAGCGCGGATCGGACGGCCAGCATATAGCGCAACACGTGCCTCCTGCCCGATCGCAAGATCAGGTGCGGACAGCGCACCGGATACATCGACGTCGCGCAGCAGAACGTCATCCACGCCGATGATGCTGCGGGCTGGTATCGTTCGTGTGGCAACAATTGTGTCAGCCGCAACCGGAGCCGCCAACACGACAAAGAAAGCGATAAACCGGATCATCGGATTTGCACCATAGCGCCCAGCATTTGGTCGGCCGCAGATATGACTTTGGAGTTCAGTTCATAGCCGCGTTGGGCCTTGATGAGGTCCGTGATCTCACGGACAGGATCGACGGAACTGTCTTCAAGATACCCCTGACGCAACACACCGAGCCCGTCTTGACCGGGAGTGGTCGTGGTTGATGGCCCCGATGCCGGAGTTTCCAAGAACAGATTTGACCCGATGGCCTCCAACCCTTTCGGGTTGGTGAAGCCCGACAACGTGAACTGGCCAAGAAGTTGAGGTTCAACTTGGTCGGCGAAATAGGCATAGACCTCGCCCTCCGAGTTGATCGAGATCGAACGCGCATCGCTTGGAATCGTAATGTCTGGAACGACTGGGTAACCATCCGATGTCACAATCAGCCCATCACCGGTGCGCTTCAAACCACCGTCCCGCGTGAACGCAGCGCGACCGTCTGGTAGCGTAACCTCAAAATACCCGTTGCCTTCAATTCCGAGGTCAAGGTCGCCCCCCGTGGCCGCAAGTGATCCTTGCGAAAGCATCACGGAAACAGACGTTGGTCGAACGCCAAGCCCCAATTGAACACCGGTCGGGAGAACCGTGCCATCGGAGGCATTTATTGTTCCGGGGCGCTGCATCTGTTGATAGTGCAGGTCGGCGAATTCGGCGCGGCGTGTGTTGTAACCTGTCGTGCTCATATTCGCGAGGTTGTTTGAAATCACCTCAACGCGTGTTTGTTGGGCCGCCATGCCAGCGGCAGCAATTCTAAGGGCTCGCATCTTTTTGACTCCTAAATAGGGTTACTGGCCGAGCGCACGGATCGCGCTACGAATGCGTTCGTCTTCTTTGTCGAGAAAGCTTTGGCCGAGTTCATAGGCGCGTTGAACTTCAATCATCCGCGATATTTCGAGCACCGGATCAACGTTTGATTCCTCAATAAAGCCCTGCAGCATGCGCCCTTCGAGTGCTGGCTCGTAACCGTCATCGGCACGAAACCTCACCCCATCTTCACGCACCATTCCAGACAGGTTAATCGGGTTCACCAGCCCGACTTGCGCAACCGGCTGACCACCCGCACTCACGGTACCATCCGGCGCAATACCGATAGGACCAGCGCCTTGCGGAATAAAGACAGGCGCGCCGCCTGCATCCAAAACGTTGTAGCCTTCAGGCGTGACGAGGTCGCCGTTTTCATTCGGTGTAAATGCGCCTGCGCGCGTCAGCCGCTCGCCCTGCGGGGTTGCGACCAAGAAGAAACCATCCCCCTCGATCGCGAGGTCAAATGAACCGCCAGTTTGGGTCAATGTGCCTTGTGACAACAGCGTTTCACGGGCCGACGCGGTGGCCATCGACAATGACGGATCATTCGGACCCAGTGCTTTAACATGCTCAGCAAATATCACCCCTTCGGAGCGAAAACCGGTTGTCGACAAATTCGCGATGTTGTTTGCAACAACGCGCATTTCATTCATCAATCCAGATTGCCGCGTAAGGGCAGTATAGGTTGCATTTTCCATTGATCAGCCCCCGGCAATTATCGGTACGAGTGTGGTTTTGAAATACGACACCAACGTCTCGGTCATGAAACCCATCGTGACCCAAAAAACACTCACGATCGCGGCGAGTTTTGGCACGAAGGTTAACGTCATCTCTTGAACGGATGTCAGCGCCTGAAACAGGCCGACTACAAGGCCTACAATCAACGCGACCGTAAGGATTGGTAGTGAAACAAGCGTTGCAATCCACAACCCCTGACGCAGCGTGTCATAAAACAGCGCATCATCCATTTAGACCGGCATCCGGAGAATTTCCTGATACGCCTCAACGACTTTATCACGCACGGTCACCGCGGTTTCGACCGCAAGCTCTGTTTGGGCAAGCGCTTGAACCAACGCATGCGGATCAGCCCCGCCTGACATTGCCGACATCGCCGTCTGTTCGCTTTGCTTGAGCGTCTCAATAAAATCTGAGGCGGCTTGTCCGAAAGCGTTTCCGGCATTCGAGGTCGGGTCTGGCGCTGTAGCTGGCTTATTTGCAGCATAGGCCTGTGCGACTGGATTTGATCTAATTTCCATAGTGATTGCCTTTCTATCTACGTAGTAAGTCCATCAGGGACGTCGACATTTGCCGAACCTGATCGAACAGTTTTAGGTTGGCCTCATAACTGCGCTGCGCTTCACGAGCGTCAGCAATTTCAATGAGGAGATTGACGTTTGATCCATCGTAATTCCCGTCGGCGTCTGCCATCGGGTGCGACGGATCATAGATTTGGTCTAGTTCTGAGCGGTCCAGACGCATCCGTCCCGCTTGAACAGCGCCAGTGGCTTGGCCAGCTTCCATTTCAGCGGCAAAGCTGATCGTCTTGCGGTGGTATCCAGGCGTGTCGGCGTTCGCGATGTTTTCGGAAACATGACGCAAGCGCGCGGCTTGCGCCCGCATTCCGCTCGACGTGATTCTCATAGCATCTGAAAAGTCAGCCATGCTCATTTCCTCCCGATTGAAAGGCGCAAAACATCTAGCGAGTGCTTGTAGATCGCCAATGCGCGATTGTGTTCGCGCTGGATCTCAACGGAGTTAACCATCTCTTGTTCAAGGGAAACCGAGTTTCCGTTAGGCGCTGCTTCGGCGTCTGAAATCTGAACCGACGAAGTTCCTGTTAGCGCACTGGACGTTAGGTGTTGTGCACGTGTTGTTCGCAAGCCGGACTCCATATTCGCTGAATAGCTTTCAGCGAACGAGCCTAGTGTGCGTGCGCGATATCCTGGTGTATCGGCGTTCGCCATATTCGCCGCTGTAACGGCCTGCCGCGCACCAGAATGGCGCGCCATTGCATATGATGCCTGGAACATCTCCAGATTTTTAAACATCGGGGCTTCTCCCTCGAGTGACTTCAACTAAGCCTTAAGGATGATTCCCTAAGAATTGGTTGTCGCAAGAATGCGAGAGGCCAAATGACAGAAGATATTTTCGCCCATATGGGTGCCGCCATTAAAAAAACGAAACGGACGCGCCCTCTAGGTGTCGTGTTGCAAATCGCTGGAAATCGGTTGCAGATCGGGGGAATTTCCCAGTTCGCCCGCGTCGGTGACCGCATCAAAGTGCTCGGCGACGATATTCTTGGTGAGGTCGTACGTACCGCACAAGAAGGCCTTGATGTGATTATGGACGGCTCGACAGAAGGGCTGGGCCTCGGCGCTAAGGTCGTTTTGCTACCGCGGCCGGACTTCGCGCCGCACGCGGGTTGGATCGGCCGTGTTGTCGATCCCGACGGAATGCCGCTCGACGGCCTTCCCCTACTTCCAGGCCTTTCGGTACAACCTGTGTCAGCACCACCGCCTCCGGCTAGCACGCGGCGCGAATTGGGCCCACGTCTTTCGACGGGCTTTGCAGTCTTTGATACGATTCTCCCAATAGTTCGCGGTCAACGCGTCGGGCTTTTTGCAGGATCAGGCGTCGGAAAATCAACGTTACTTTCTTCATTGGCAAAGGCGGTTGAGGCGGATGTTATCGTAATTGGACTGGTGGGCGAACGTGGCCGCGAATTGCGGGAATTTGTCGAAAAGTCACTCGGGCCGGAAGGAATGAAACGAAGCGTCATCGTCGCCGCTACCTCGGATCGTGCCGCGCAAGTTCGACGGCGATGCCCCCTCGCGGCGACAGCAGTGGCCGAGTTTTTCCGCGACCAAGGCTTGCAAGTTCTATTGCTCGTGGACAGCGTAACGCGTTTTGCTGAAGCGCACCGCGAAGTCGCCGTTGCAGCGGGGGAGCCAGCGAACTTGCGCGGTCATCCCGCATCAACACCCAATGCAATTGCAGGGTTGTGCGAACGTGCCGGCCCGGGTTTTGGGCATGCTGGCGACATCACGGCGATCTATACTGTCCTTGTTGCAGGTTCCGATATGGAGGAACCGGTTGCCGATATGTTGCGCGGTGTCTTGGACGGACACGTAGTTCTTGATCGTGCAATCGCCGAGCGCGGCCGTTTCCCGGCGATCGATGTAACGCGTTCTGTTTCACGTTCCTTGCCGGACGCCGCGAATGCTGCTGAGAATAAGTTAATCCAGACAGCGCGTCAGCACATGGGTGCATTTGCTCAGGCTGAGCTTATGATTCAGGCGGGTCTCTATACTTCAGGGACAGACGCCAAAATCGACGCTGCAATTGCGACGCGTGACGCATTAGAAACCTTCATATCAACCGAAGGAAAGCATGGTTCCGCGGGCGCATTCCTGTTGCTTCAACGCGCGGTTCAATTGCCCGCATCGCAAGGGTGATACTAGATCTGTTGAAGCAAGCTAAGCGCAATTGACGCGCCAGAGGTCGCAGAGGAATCTGATATCTCAGACCGCAACATGAAAAGTCTGATCATTTTTTCCTGATTTTCAGGACTGGCCAAATCACTCAATTGATCGGTGCCAAACGTTGCCTTCGAACGTGCTTGAAACTGCGTAAGTTGCTGATCAATATCAATTGCTGCAAATGTTGATGGAAACCCAAGCGCTGTCTCAAACATGCTGCGCAAGGGTTCGTTACCCATCATGCTAAACCAATGTCCGTTGTTTGAACTCGTCCCGTCCAGAACATCACTCAACGCCGGCCCAAAGTTCAGCGCAAGGCGCATATCATTGTCTTGTTCACCAACAGCCTGTTCAAACTGTTTCGCTTCATAACGGTCAATAATTTCGTCAGCGAAAAACGAAAGTGCAGTACGCGGGATATCAAAATCTCCGAACCCAAACGCTTCGCTAAAATCCGCGTACCGGCTATCAGACAACTTGTTCGCGAGAGCGTCAGATTCAATGGACCCGTCATCAAGAATTTTCTTGATAAAAAACGTATTGTTGATGTCATCGTCCAAGCCAAACGCGCCGAGGGCGACTTCAAGAAGTTCACGGTCTTGAACAAGATCTTCAGCCGTCCTGACGTCTCCAATACGTTCACGGAAAGTATCTGTGAGGCGCGTGATCGAAGGGCTTTCTTTAAAAGTCGCACGCTGTTGGTCCGCTGTCCGCTCTAGAAACAACCAACCAGCATAGCCGGACAAAGGAACGACAGGTTGGAATGTCATGACGGTCTCGGGAAGGTTGCAAGCAGGCGTTCTTCCCTTGGCAAAAGACTACGTAATCTCTTTAATCCGCGGTAAAATTCACCCTCCAAAAAGGCTTCGGTAGCATCGGCCAGTTGTTGGCGGCTGTCGTCGTCAGAAAGCGCCTGACTTAATTGTTCGACTCCACGCATCAATTGAATTCTGCCTTCTTCAACGTCAGCATCCCCGGATAGAATAAGCTGCGCGATATAACAAACTCGACGGACAGGAGTGGTAACCTCATCTGGTCGAATAGCATCACGTAACCGCAAAATATTTGCGTTGGGTGTAAGTATGGAGAGCCGAGAACGCCGGTCTCCGTTTTCGATGACGGCACCATTTACGAGCACGCGTTCTTTCGGGCCGAGTTTAAGGACAAGACCGGACATTAGTGGCCCCCTTTGGCGGCCAAACCACGCATCATCGCAGTATTGATTTCAACGAGTGGCGCAACATCAGCTTCACCCTTTAGAACCTTGCGGGAATGAAAAGATGTGAATTCTGCGAGGTAAAAAATCCGGGCGCGTAGGTCTTCAGAAAGCGCATTTTCATCATCAGCAACCTGCGACGCGAGGTGGGTCCAGACGGCTCGATTGGCATGGACAGCTTCCGCGAAGGCTGAAAAGTTTGAGGTTTGTTGTTTGGCCGCGTTTCTTAGGCGGCTTGTAACTTCGCTGAACAAATGATGTTCGGCGGAGCGACCTGTCCTTAGGGCGGACGTTTTGGGTGCGTAGGCGTGCTGGGCTTGTTCTGCGATGTTCACGGCTGGTCCTTTCGGGACGAAAGTCAAGATCACACAGCTTTGCTGCGTGGTGAAAAAAGGTCAGAGGCGCTCTGTTGAAGCGCCTCTGACGTCTCAACTTATCCGAACAGTGATAGGATGGACTGTGGGGAAGAGTTGGCAATGGACAGCGACTGCACACCAAGTTGTTGCTGTACCTGAAGCGCTTGCAAACGAGCCGATGTTTCTTCCATGTCAGCATCTACCATCGAGCCAATACCAGAAGTCAGGCTATCAGAGAGGCTGCTAATGAACGCAGCTTGCGTTTCTAGACGCCCTTCAACAGAACCGAATGAAGCTGCTGCATCAATTGCACCGTCGAGCATGGCTTCAATCTCAGAGAGGGCCCCCGCGGCATCGTTGACAACATCAATGCTTTCCAAGCCAGAGAGCGCGCCAGATCCGCGTGAAACACCATACTCGATTGCGATGCCCGCATCACTTGTCAGGTTTTCAACCGTCAAAGTACCCGCTGTTGTCAGATCGAAGGCGAAGTCGTCAGTTGACAGGCCTGCATTCTGAAGGGAGTCCTTAAGACCGCTTGCGACAGAAGCATCGGTATCACCCTCGCTAACGCGGTAGCTACCCTGAATGTCACCGATCTTCAGTTCAACAACATCGCCGACAGCAAGACCGTTTACAACGGTATCGTCAACACCAGCTGTGGAGGTCTTGAGAGCGCTGGATCCAGCGGCAGCCCCGGACGTGTCCAAGAACGTAAAGCCAGTGATATCGACTTCATCGGCACCACCGTTTTCGGCAAGCGTTGCAACACTTGCGCTACCTGTCCCAGTGCCAGCCGTGATATCCAAGCCTGCAGAAGTGGAAAGGTTTTGCGTGTCAACGCCAATGGTGCTCGCAGTTACTGAACCCGAGCTATCACGGTCAAGAGAGGAAAGAACGTTAATCCCAGTGTTCCCGTTTGAGTTGGTTCCCGTGTTCGAACCATCAACAAGGTTTTGCCCGTTGAATTGCGCTGCGCCAATGACGGATTTAATTTGGTCTGTCAGAGCGTCGATGTCATCTTGAATAACTGTACGATCAACGTTTTCTTCTTGTGCAGCAACAATCTTACCTTTGATGTCCGTCAAAAGATCAGTCACCGTTTCGGACGCGTTCCGAGCAACCGCAACAGTCGACTCACCAAGGCTCAGGCTATCAGAGATGGCTTTGAACCCCTTAACATCGCTTTCCATCGTTTTAGAGATAGACCAAACGGCGGCATTGTCTTTTGCAGACGACACTTCTTTACCAGTCGAGATCATCGACTGAGTATCGGAAAGGTCGTTGTTGATGGATTTGAGAGTTTGAAGCGCAACCATTGCGCTGTTGTTTGTCAGAATACTGGACATATTTTGGGTCCTACAATTTTGGGCGCGTTTTGCGCCAAGTTTTCATGAACCAACTTCTGAAAGTTGGAAGGGACGCCATTCTGACGGATACCTGATCCTGTAGGGACCAGTGCCACCCATGTGGGGTGCACGGCCAACATGCGCATAACCAACTAACGAGGCCTTAACGCGTGAGGGCCATATTCACGGCCTTTGACGACAATTTTAGTAACGTCGTTCCGTGCCACGTTCAGGTTGCGAAATCTGCGTCGCTTTGCCTGAGGAGTCATAACTAGAGAGCGTTGTGCGTGCCGCACGTTGTTGGCGCAATGCAGTAACGACGCTGGTCACGCCTTCATGTGCCGCCGCGAAGAGGGTGCTATTACGGGCTAAAGCTAAGGACAAAAATTTCAGCTCCGCGGCGTTCGCCTCATCAAACTGTCTCGACAGTGATTCCTTTTCGGCGACCAATTCGCCAACTGTGTCAAAGTCACCCTTCAATAGGGCTTGGTGCTCAATTTCCAATAAGCGTGCTAGTTGATCCACGGCTTTTGTCATCGGGATCGCGCCATCATCGCGTCAAACATCGACTGTGCCAGCCCGAGTCCCCCGGCTGCGGTCATCTGTTTTGCCTGTTCCTCTCGCATGAACGAAGCGAACTGATCTTCACCGGTGCCACCTCCAAACTCGGATGGTGTCTCTCCAATGCCCGCAGACTTCAACATTTCCGAAAGAAACGCAGCCTCCAAGGACTGCGCAACCGCCATCAGTTGGGCTTCCTTTGTCACTGGCGACGATGAATGTGACGGAGAGGGCGCGTTTGTTTGCTGTATTTCCATTCTGAAACTCCGATGCTGAAAATTTTTCGTATCATTATGAGTCAGCGGTAAAGATTGAGTAAGTTTCTGCGGACTAAAACGGTTTAAACCGCGCGCCTTCGGAGAAACCGATGATTCAAATTGATACCATTTCACCTGAGTTAGGTCAGGTTGTGCCGCAAGACTTGCGGAACAATCGTGCAGATCTAAACAGCGACGATTCGACCGAGTTTTCTCAAATATGGTCGGAGTTTTCTGAGCCTGACTCTTCGGGGACCGTCGTGCAGGTAGACGCCCAAGTTGCAATCGCAAAGCAAAGCGATACGGTTGCCTCTGAGGAATCTTCCGATCTCGAAGTTGAGGATGCTGAGGTTCTGAATATACCGCATCATGTTGAAGCTAGATTGTCCGATGCGGAGAGAACCCACAAAACTCAACTCCCTGACGATGGATCGCATAGGTTACAAGCAAAGACGCAAATTGACCCGAGCACGCCACAGCTGTTCAAAACACCGCAAAAACCAGCTGGAGGTGTAGCATCGCAACAGGCTGGACTTGATGCCCCTGAAAGTCCCGACGCCGGAACGCAATTTGTCGCGCCGCACGTACGAACGGAAACGGCAACGTCAACAGCGAACCCGATCTATCCGACCACGCCGCCTCCTCATGCCGGAAACACGGCGGTGAAATCAAATTCCGCCCTACAGTTAAACACCACGCCAGTTCCATCAAAAACCGCTTCTGCGGGTATACCACTTGTCCCAGGTGACGGCGCAAAAACTGAACAGTTGCACCAAAAGTTGGGCACCGATCAGGCATTATTTCAGACGATTGTGCATGACCAAAACAACAATGCACGAACCCCAATTGACGGTGCGATCAAACGAGCGGTGCAAAGTACTGAAATATCCGCAAGACCAAGAGGCCAAGTGACGGCGTCAACGGATACAACAACTGACCGCGTGCTAGCGACAGACTCGAAACAGGCTCCGCTTCACACCGTCGGGCAGACGCCAAATATACCAACTCCCGCCCCTCGTTCCTCGCAGGAATGGCCCCTTGCGCCACAATCCGTTGCAAAGCCCAATCTGTCGATACCCTCAAAGGAAACACCAAATTTACTCAATGCAGAGCCATTGTTTCCTGTCTCGACGGGCGCTTCGGAAACTGAGTTTACTTCGCCACAAACCCTGCAAGTTAACTCGGCAAAAGTCTCGACAGCCGCAGCCTCTGCTTCGCACACGATTGCCCCGCAGGTCACCTCGCAAGTTGCAGCGGCAATTTTCCAGTCCTCCAATTCTACCACTGAGATTCTCCTCAACCCCGAAGAGCTTGGACGCGTCCGCATTTCCCTCACGAACGGCGAGGCTGGAATGACCGTGAACATTCTCTCGGAGCGGTTGGAAACCACTGATTTAATGCGTCGTAATATCGAACTCCTCGCGCGGGAACTACGCGATTTGGGTTACGAAAACCCCAGCTTCACATTCGGCGAACAGTCATCGAAATCAAACGACACATGGGACGATGATGACCAAGAATCACCCTCCGAAAGCTCAATTCAATTACCAGAACCGCCCGCTCCCAGCATGCGCGTTACGCTAACCGGCGGCCTCGACCTCAAATTGTAACGAAAGATACACCAATGGAAATCACCCAGACCACCACGACTGCGTCAACGATTACACCCCAGGCAGAAACATCTGAGGCTGTTCTCAGTTCTGACTTTGAAACCTTTCTAAAGATGCTTACCGTTCAGATGGAAAATCAGGACCCTCTCAATCCGACAGATTCGTCTGAATACGCCCAGCAACTCGCCACGTTCTCAGGGGTGGAACAAGCGGTCCTTACTAACGATTTGCTCTCATCTCTAATGGTTCAAATGACGTCAACGGGCATGGCTCAAATGGCGGATTGGGTTGGTAAAGAAGCCCGCGCTGCCGTTCCGGGCCAGTTTGATGGCAGCCCAATTACAATCGCGCCAAACCCAGCGGCTATCGCGGATCTGGTGGAACTTGTGGTGTTTGACGCCGACGGAAATGAAGTTCAGCGCAGCGAAATACCAAAATCGACTGATCCGATTGAATGGGCAGGAACCGATACAGACGGAACGCCATTCCCGTCCGGACTTTACCAGTTCAAAGTTGTCAGTTCTTCAAACGGCGAAGTCGTCTTGTCAGAGACGGCGGATATCTACGCCCGCGTCCAAGAAGTTCAAAGCGAAAATGGCAGTTCGGTCCTTGTGCTCGAAGGCGGGGTTTCAGTGCTGGCTTCAGACGTCAGCGCACTGCGCGAAAGCTAATTCAGCTAAAGGCCGAAATCGCGAATACAGCCGCTATCGCGACCCCCGCGCCCAACAGTGCCCAAGCGAGCGCCGCCCAATTGCTGCGCCGAGGCGGGGCGGGCGGCTCTTCACCCATTCTTATCAACGCGGCTTCGGCGAGGGCGGGCAACCGTGGGCCAAACCGCGCCAGAACCCGTGCGGTTTTGACCAAGTCTTTCGTCATTGCTCGTGGGCCGATGCTGTCCTTGATGTAGTTTTCAACGACAGGTTTTGCGGCATCCCAAATGTTCATCCGGTGATCGAACGTGCGCGCGACACCTTCGACAACAACCATCGTCCGTTGTAGCAAGATCAGCTCTGTGCGGGTTTCCATTCCGAAACGCTCGGTCACCTCAAACAAATACGACAGCAACTTCGCCATCGAAATCTGCTCGGCATTCATCCCGAAAATAGGTTCCCCTACAGCCCTTAGCGCGCGTGCAAATTCGTTTACGTCCCGATCGGCAGGCACATAGCCGGCCTCAAAATGAACTTCGGCAACACGGTTATAATCGCGCCGGATAAAGCCAAACAAAATCTCGGCGTAAACACGACGCGTGTACTCATCCAAATGCCCCATGATCCCGAAATCATAGGCGATGATATCCCCGTTTGGCGCGATCTTTAGGTTGCCGTGGTGCATGTCCGCGTGGAAAAATCCGTCCCGCAATGCATGGTTCAAGAATAGTTGTAAAACACGTTGCGACAGTTCAGTCAGATCATGCCCGGCGGCCGCAATCGCATCAACGTCCGCTGCATTAATGCCTTCAGCCCAATCCAGCGTCATGACGCGACGTGCCGATAAATTCCATCGGACACGCGGCAGCGCAAAGCCTTCGTCGTTCTCGGTGTTGTCTGCAAATTCGGACGCGGATGCGCTTTCCATTCGCAGGTCCAATTCACTGACGACAACGCCTTCGAAATGTTCGATCACATCCAATGGCTTCAATCGACGGGCCGAGGACGACAAGGTATTGAACACAGAGGCCGCCAAATAGAACGCGTCCAAATCTTTCTGGAACGCCTTTTCAATGCCCGGACGCAAGACCTTTACGGCAACATATTCACCGTCTGATACCAGCCGCGCTTTGTGCACTTGTGCGATGGATGCTGCGGCAACAGGTTCGGAAAACTCGCTGAAGACTGAATCAACGGCCAAGCCGAGTTCCTTTTCAACTTCCGCTTTGGCAACCTCAACGGGGAAAGGTGGCAGCTTGTCCTGTAGGACACGTAACTGCACGGCCAATTCCGACCCAACAACATCGGGTCTCGTCGATAAAACCTGCCCGAATTTAATGTAGGCTGGGCCCAGCGCCTGCAACGCGCGCGTGACGGGCGGTTGTTCAACGTCGCCCTTCAGACCTAGCCATTGAAACGGCCATGCCAACCCACGCACCACGACGCGCATCATTCTTGGCGCTTCCGCAGCATCCAGAATGATTTTCATCGCGCCGGTTCGCTCCAGCGTCGCGCCGGTTCGAATTAGCCGCCAGATATTATGAGGGCCGCGCATTTTACAACTTCCAACCGGAATGCAGACACGCAATCCCGAGGCTCAGATTGCGGTACTTTGCATTGTCGAACCCCGCATCTTTCACCATCTCAAGGAACGTATCCTGATCTGGGAACTTGCGGATCGACTCGACCAAATACTGATAACTATCGCGGTCACCCGTGATGACTTTTCCCATCACCGGAATCGCGTTGAATGAATAGACGTCATACATCTTCTGAAGCATGTCATTTGGAATTCGGTTGAACTCCAGAACCATCAAACGGCCACCTGGCTTCAGCACACGA
>CALBVZ010000164.1 GCA_937969445.1 uncultured Octadecabacter sp.
GCCTGAATCTTAACCTTGAGAACATATAGCGAACACTTGGCCGCGGCAATACTCTGCGCAGGGCAAGTATGCGCTCACAGCCGTCATCCGACAAATTCTGCCAGGTGATTAGGAGCCAAACTTTGTCAGCAATCTGAGGGCCGCTCAATCGAGCGGCCCTTTTTGCATTCTGTAGCAAGTGGTTAGTCTAGAAAGGCTTTCTCAACCACGTAGTGCTGCGGGTTTGAATTCGCGCCCTCAACCAAACCGTAATCCTCAAACATCTCTTTGAGCTCAAGGTTGAACGCCATGTTCCCGCAAATCATCGCTCGGTCGCTTTCTGGGTTCAGCGGAGGTACGCCAAGGTCTTCGAATGCTTCACCAGTGCGCATGAGGTCCGTGATACGGCCCATCTTCGGGCTCTCTTCACGTGTGGTGGTCGGGTAATACTTGATCTTCTTCCAGAACCCTTCACCGATCACTTCATTCAGCAACTCATCATCTTTGAGCGCCTCGATCAGGTCGCGGCCATAGGTCAGCTCGCCAACTTCGCGGCAGGTATGAGTGATTATGATTTCGTCGTAGTCTTCATACGTCTGTGGCTCACGCAGCAGGGACGCGAAAGGTGCGAAACCGGTGCCGGTCGCAAAGAACCAGATACGCTTGCCCGGGATCAATGCGTCATGCACCAGTGTGCCGACAGGCTTGGGTCGCAAGATGACTTGCTCACCAACTTTGATGTGCTGCAATTTGGATGTTAGCGGGCCGTCTTGCACTTTGATGGAATAGAATTCCAATTCCTCGTCCCAGCTAGGGGAGGCGATAGAATACGCACGCAATAGCGGCTTAACCTTGCCGGTGTCTGGGTTCGGATCACCCATTAAGCCGATCATCACAAATTCACCCGAACGGAACCGCATGGACGCGGGGCGAGTCATTTTGAAACTGAACAGGCGGTCAGTGTAGTGCTTTACCTCTGTCACGGTCTGCGCATCGGGCAGGGCGGGAACGGCTTTGGTTACTGTGCTTGTGTCTGTCACGGGATTCATTTCTGTCATGTGTCTATGGCGCAGGCATATGCCCACGCCCCTCTGTTACGCTTTGATCTATGTCAGTGAAAGGGGTGCGTTTGCCGCAACGGGATTAGCCGCGCATACGTGCTTGGTAATCGTGTGCTTTCCAATCCGCACGGGCCAACCATTGGTCTACGGGCTGACGCGCGGCGAGATCATCGGAAATCTCAACTTCATCAAATCCAGAACGCCGCGCCATTGCGTATTGATCCGCAATCACATGACCACGCGCGCGAAGCCGCCCCGTGAATCCCATGCGGCGCAATTGCGCAGCAATCGTAAAACCACGCCCATCCGCGAAAGACGGGAAATCGATACGGATCATGTCGATCTTTTGCAGGCACTCGGCTACGTCAGCAGGCTCGGCGTCAGACGCAAGGTCCACCGCCAGCTCAGCACAGTCATTGGCCGCCATATCTGCAAAGGCGACCCATCCGGTTTGCCAGTCATCGTTGCTAAACCCTGTGTCGGTTACGATCACACTCATCTTATTGTCCTTTTCCGGCTCAACTTCATCTTGGCCAATAAACTCAAATTCAGGAGGCTCGAACGGCGCCGTTGGCTCCGAAGTGGATGCCACATTCCGTTTTGCTTTGATCGCGCCAGCGGCCCGCACGTGCGTCTTCGCCGCGCTTTACTTTGGTCGTGCAAGGTGAACATCCAACGGATGGGTAGCCTTTGGCGACAAGCGGGTGGCGCGGCAGGTTGTGCGTCTTGATATAACCCTGCAGATCATCCCTGTCCCAATGGGCCAACGGGTTAACCTTGGCACGCGGCAAGCGACCCAATGGACGTTCGATTTCAAAGTACTCGAGCGCCTGACGATCGCCACCTTGGACGCGCTTGCGCCCGGAAATCCAACCGTCGAACCCGTGCAACGCGCGTTGAAGCGGTTCTGTTTTGCGCAGGGCACAGCAGGCATCTGTATCGTGAAGGTGCAGCAGGTTTTCGTTGTCTTTCTCAAACAGTGTTTCGCGCTTGGCACGGATAACACGCACGTCTGTCAGGCCAAGTTGGGCCGCAACATCGCGCTGGTACTCAAGTGTTTCGGCAAACAGCATTTCAGTGTCGATAAACAAGACCGGCACGTCAGGGTTAATTTGTGCTGCCATGTGCAGCAAAACAACGCTTTCCGCCCCAAACGAGCTGACCAAAGCCATGTCGCCAAGACTGTTCAGCGCGTGTTCAAGGACGTCCTGCGCATCTTTGTCTTTATAGACGCGGTTGAGCGTGGAAAGTTGACCATCAAGCGGCATCTGCTTTTTCCTTTGGATAAAGAATGTCTTTGAACGGCGCCGCACCGAGGCGACGATAGGTTTGGATAAAGGTCTCGTCGTCGTTGTCGCGTAGGTCCATGTAACCGACCACTAGGCGTTCGATTGCAGGCACGATGTCGTCCGCGCTGAACCCTGGGCCTGCGCGTTCACCAATAGCGGCCGTTTCCGTGTGATCGCCACCCAGTGTGATTTGGTAGTTTTCAACACCCGCACGGTCGAGGCCAAGAATACCAATGTGACCCACATGGTGGTGGCCACAGGCATTGATGCATCCCGAAATTTTGATCTTTAGTTCACCGATGTCGTGTTCCAATTTCAGTTCGTCAAAACGTGTCGCGATCTGCTGTGCGATTGGAATAGAGCGGGCTGTTGCAAGTGCGCAGTAGTCCATACCGGGGCAGGCGATAATATCTGATACCAGCCCGATATTGGCCGTCGCTAGCCCAGCTACCCGTAATATCTGATAGATATCCATAAGGTCAGATTTGTGGACATGCGGCAGGATAACGTTCTGTTCGTGGCTGATGCGCAGCTCATCGTGGCCGTACTTGCGGGCAAGGTCCGCCATAACGCGCATTTGATCCGCAGTCGCATCACCCGGTGTATCGCCATGCTTCTTGATGGAAATGCTGACAATTGCATATCCTTCGGCGCGGTGCGCTGTCAGGTTAGTGTCGGTCCAGCTGCGGAACGCTGGGTTTGCAAGGCGTGCAGCCTCAAACCCATCCGTGCTGGCTGACTTGAACTCTGGCGCTGCGAATTGCGCTTCGATGCTGCGCAGGATTTCTTGATCAACGCCGTTAAATGTCGGGCGAATTTCAGCAAAACGTTCGTCCACAAGGCGGCGGATTTCGTCAATTCCGTGCTCGTGTACTGTGATCTTGATACGCGCCTTATACTTGTTGTCGCGACGACCAAGACGGTTCCAAACGGAAACGGTCGCCTCGATGAAGGGCAGCAGGTCGGCTTCTGGTAGGAAGTCGTGCAGCACTTTGCCAATCATTGGTGTGCGCCCTAAGCCACCACCAACAAGCACTTCGTAACCACGAACGCCGTCGCGCTCCAGAATGCGGATACCGATGTCATGGGCTTTGATCACAGCGCGATCGGCCGCAGCACCCGTCACCGCAAGTTTGAACTTACGTGGCAGGAACTGGAATTCAGGGTGGTCAGTCGACCACTGGCGCAGCAATTCCGCGACAGGGCGCGGGTCTGCGACTTCATCTGCGGCGGCACCAGCAAAGTGGTCAGCGGTGACGTTGCGAATGGTGTTCCCAGACGTCTGGATCGCGTGCATTTCAACATCTGCGAGGTCCGACAGCATGTCAGGCACATCGCGCAGTTCCGGCCAGTTGTATTGAATGTTCTGGCGCGTGGTGAAGTGACCGTAACCTTTGTCATATGTCTCAGCCAAGTGGGCGAGCATATCCATCTGTTTGCTGTTCAGCGTGCCATAAGGCACTGCAACGCGCAGCATGTAGGCGTGCAGTTGCAGGTACAGACCGTTCATCAAACGTAGGGGTTTGAATTCGTCCTCTGTCAAAGACCCATCAATACGACGTTCAACTTGGCCGCGGAATTGGGCGACACGTTCACGGACGAAGTTCTCATCAAAATCGTTGTATTTATACATGATTAAACCTGCTCGACTTGTTTGCCATGGGCGTAGTTGGATGGGCCGCGTGTGCGGAATTCTTCGCGAAAGTGGGTGGCCTCTGGGCCATTTTCGCCCAGCTTGGCATCGGCCAAATAAGCGCCAACCATCACGTTCTTTTGTGCGTTTGCTTCCAGAAGGCGCAGATCGGCGTGTGCTTCGTCTGTCAGGAACTCAGCGTCGGTTATGTCGCCGGACCATGTATCCTCAGCTGTGAACCAAACCGCATCGCCCTCAATCAAAAGGTTGGATGTGATCACTTTAGGTGTGAATGCGCGGGCCATGTTATAGGGCCTCCTGTTGTAGGTCGTAAGATGACGCAGCCGCGATGGCCGCACGGGGCGCGAGCCCAAGGAATGTCAGGGCAGGGCCAGTCAGCCCCGCAGCGGTAATAGTCGGTTCCATTTCCGCCAGTGTGGTTGCCAAAACACGCTGATCCGCGCGAGAGACGTTTTCGATGACGGTGACGGGCGTGTCAGGGTTCGCGCCATGCATCAGCAGGCGGCCTTGAATAAACCGTGCGGACTTTTTACCCATATAGATCGCAGCGACCTGGCCAACTTCTGCCAATGTCTTCCAGTCGTGATCCGCGTAGCCCTTGGTGTCATGGCCTGTGATGAAGCGAACAGAAGAATTGCGACCGCGCTTGGTGAGGGACTGACCAATGTCAGCCACCGCAGCAGAGGCCGCAGTGATGCCCGGCACAACTGTATAGGACAGGTTCGCCCCCTCAATCGCGTCGATTTCTTCATCCAAACGACCAAACACCGTCGGGTCGCCCGCCTTAAGGCGCACAACGTGGTGGCCATTTGATCCGTGCTCAACGATCAGCGCGTTGATGTCACCTTGGGCCATTGCTGTGCCGAAACCCTCTTTGCCCGCATCAACCATAATCGCTTCGCGGCGGGCGAGTTCGAGGATCTCAGGTGTCACCAAGCGGTCGTAAATAACCACATCAGCCTTATCGAGGGCTTTGCGTGCCTTCAGCGTCAACAGGTCCGGATCACCGGGCCCGGCACCAACAAGATCAACATGACCGGGCTTAGCGCTGGTGTTCAGGTGGTCCTCCAGCAGCGAGCTAAGCGTTTCCTTTACCGCGGTTTCACCCTGCGTGATCGCGCGGGGACCAGCGGAAAAGTAGAAGTCCGACCAGAAGTCACGACGCGCCACACCAAACGGCAGCTTTTCTGCCATTGCGCGAAAGCCCTTACCGATGCGCGCGAGGGTGCCAAGGGAGACGGGGAGGTTTTCCTCAAGGTCGGCCTTGATTTTACGGGCCAAAACAGGTGCCGCGCCTTCGGTGCCAATCGCAACCGTAACGGGAGAGCGGTCAACGATGGCAGGCGTGATGAATTCGCTGTCGTGAAGGTTGTCCACGATGTTGACCATTGCGCCGTCTGCGCGAGCGATGGCTGCGGTGCGTGCGTCTTCAATCGCGTCTTCATCGGCGGCATAGAACAATGCGGCACACAACGCGTCCCCGTGATCCATGGACCGTTCAACCAAAGCAAGCTTACCCTCAGACGCCCATGCGTGGATTTCCGGCGCGGCTACCTCGGCAAAAACTGTGAGCTTCGCTTCGGTCTTCAAAAGCAGGCGCAACTTGGCCAATGCCGCTTCGCCACCGCCTGAAAGAACGATGCGACGCCCTTGTGTGGCGAGGAAGATTGGAAAGTGGTTCATGTGTTTGATCCCGTTGCTTGGGGCCAATATAGAATAATGTTCCACATATTGCTTCATATCAGCGCTTGAAAGGGACGTTTGTTCGCTTTATCCTGCAGGTAAGTCAAAATGTTTCCAAAACGGAAGGAAAAGCGAATGGATGTTCGGATAGATGAATTAGACCGGAAAATCCTACGCACTATGCAGGCGGATGCAGGGCAATCTTTGGACGAAATTGCCAAGGTTGTGGGGTCATCCAAGACACCTGTTTGGAACAGGATTCGCAAGATGCGTGAAGCAGGGGTGATCGGGCAGCAAACAGTGATGTTAGACGCAGAGGCGTTGGGGTTTGAGTCGTGTTTTTTCGTGCTTATCCGCACGTCTGAGCATGAAGCAGATTGGCAGGCTAAGTTTCTGAAAGCGTTGATGGATCGCCCAGAAGTGCAAGAGGCGCACCGGCTGGCAGGCGACATCGATTACATCTTGAAAGTACGGGTGCAAAACGCGCGGGCTTATGATGTCTTCTATCAAGCGCTGATTTCTGAGGTGCGGGTGTTCAACGTGACTGCCTTGCTAAGCATGGAGCAGATCAAATCGACGGTGGCGTTGCCTTTGTAAGTAGGGGCCGCATTAGCCAAAAATGCGAGAGACCTCGCGCAGGATCTTTTCGCGGATCGCGCGGGGGTAGTCGCGGTGGCGGCGCGCAGTTATGACAAAACCATCGCGCGTGATAACTGAACGGGTGAAAAAGGTGGTGATGGCGACGCCCATGCTTTCAATCGCGATGCCGTTGATTGTCACACCGCGGCGTTCGGCTTCACGTGATGCGAGGCGTGTATCGCTGCCGGCGTTTGGGGTTCCATCCCCTGAAATATCAATGACTTGCCGGTCGCAATTTGGTGCGTCGGCGAATTGATCAAGTGCGAACATGATTGCGTTTCCGGGGGCTGTGTCACTTTGCACAAAGGCGCGCGGCATGGTGCGGGCATCAACGGCGAAGGCCTGCACGTCAGCGGTTGATCGTAATTGGCGCCATGGGATCGACAGTTCATGGCGGTCCACGCCGGACCATTGGATGACGGCCACAGCGACCTGACCTTGGATGAGCGCGTCGGAAACTTCGGCGTCCAGAACAGCGTCGGCCATGCCATCGGTTTGAAGCCTATATTCAACGGGATCAATGGAATTGGATACATCAATCGTCAGCATTAGCGCTGTATCGCACCCCCATGCGGGGGCCGCAGCCAAGCAGAATGCGACAAAAATACTCTTCATAGGAAGAGACTGACGCAAAAGCGAGAAGAAGGGAAGGTAAGTGCAGGTTTCTGTTGCC
>CALBVZ010000165.1 GCA_937969445.1 uncultured Octadecabacter sp.
TCGCCACCCAAATGGTGGTGGAACGCAAACTGGCAGAGACCCAACAACCCTCACGCCGCGAACTGGGCCGCGATGCGTTTCTGGAAAAGGTCTGGGACTGGAAAGCTGAATCCGGTGGCACGATCATTGAGCAACTCAAGCGCATCGGCGCATCCTGCGATTGGGACCGCAACGCGTTCACCATGTCGGGCGCACCGAACGCGCCCGCAGGCGAAGAGGGCAACTTTCACGACGCGGTGATCAAAGTCTTCGTGGACATGTACAACAAGGGCCTGATCTACCGCGGCAAACGCCTCGTGACCTGGGACCCGCACTTTGAAACCGCGATATCTGACCTCGAAGTGGAAAACATCGAAGTCGACGGCCACATGTGGCACTTCAAATACCCGCTCGAGGGTGGCGAGACCTATGAATACGTCGAGAAAGACGAAGACGGCAACGTCACCCTGCGCGAGACCCGCGATTACATTTCCATCGCCACGACCCGCCCGGAAACCATGCTCGGCGACGGTGCCGTAGCCGTCCACAAGGATGACGAACGCTACGCCCCCATCGTCGGCAAGCTCTGCGAAATCCCCGTCGGCCCCAAAGAACAGCGCCGCCTGATCCCGATCATCACCGACCCCTACCCCGACATGAACTTCGGCTCTGGCGCGGTGAAGATCACCGGCGCCCATGACTTCAACGACTACGAAGTCGCCAAGCGCGGCGGCATCCCGATGTACAACCTGATGGACACGAAGGGCGCGATGCGCGCCGACGGCAAACCATATGCCGAAGAAGCAGAGCAGGCCCAGCGGTATTCTGAACAATGGCTCTTTCGCAAGGGTTTCAAAGAAAAGCCTGAAGGACTCTACATCGACACTGGTGAGCCAGACGAAAATACGGTCTCTGCCATGAACATGGTCCCCGAAGAATATCGTGGGCTTGACCGGTTCGAGGCCCGCACCCGCGTCGTCGCCGACATCACGGCAGAGGGCAACGCGGTGATGCACGACGTCACCCGCACCGAAAAAAACGACGATGGCGAAAAGGTCGAAGTGACCGAAACCGTGCCTTACGTCGAAAACAAAAAGATCATGCAACCCTTCGGCGACCGCTCCAAAGTCGTGATCGAGCCGATGCTGACCGATCAATGGTTCGTCGACACCGCCAAAATCGTCGACCCCGCTTTGGACGCCGTGAAGTCCGGCGAGGTAAAGATCATGCCGGAATCCGGCGAAAAGGTCTTTTACCACTGGCTGGAAAACATCGAGCCATGGTGCATCTCACGCCAACTTTGGTGGGGCCACCAGATTCCGGTGTGGTACGGGCCATCGGTCTACCCGCTCTCCGGCGAACCAACCGAATATCAGATCGACGGACCTCATGACAAACCCTTCTGCGCCGCTACTTACGAAGAAGCAAAAGAAAAGGCGCTGGAATTCTACCGCGAACGTGGGATCAACTTTGAATCAGTTGTAGAAGTCGAGAACTGGGACGAACACAATACTACCGATGGCTTGGAACTTGTCCGCGACCCCGACGTCCTCGACACATGGTTCTCCTCCGGCCTTTGGCCGTTCGGCACCCTCGGCTGGCCCGAAGACACCGAAGAGCTCGCGAAATACTTCCCCACTTCCGATCTGATCACAGGTCAGGATATTCTGTTCTTCTGGGTCGCGCGGATGATGATGATGCAGCTGGCTGTCGTCGATGAAATCCCGTTCGACACCATCTACCTCCACGGCCTCGTGCGCGATGCCAAAGGTAAGAAGATGTCGAAATCCACGGGCAACGTCATCGACCCGCTCGACATCATCGACGAATACGGTGCCGACGCGTTAAGATTTACCAACGCGGCGATGGCGTCTTTGGGCGGCGCGCTCAAGCTCGACACGCAACGCATCGCCGGATACCGGAATTTCGGGACAAAGCTTTGGAATGCTTGCCGTTTCGCCGAAATGAACGGTGCTTTTGGTACAGACGCTGTACATACAGGTTGTGTACAGGATGTGTACGCATTGTGCCCCACCCAATCCGTTAACAAATGGATCATTGGCGAGACGACGCGCGCATTAACGGACCTTAACGCAGCACTCGACAGCTACCGCTTCAACGACGCCGCTGACACGCTGTACAAGTTCGTTTGGGGCAAGGTTTGCGATTGGTACGTTGAACTGTCCAAGCCGCTGTTGATGGACGGATCCGACGAAGAAAAGCAGGAAACTCAGGCGGTTATGAACTGGGTTCTGTCCCAATGTCTGATCCTGATGCACCCGATTATGCCCTTCATCACCGAAGAGCTTTGGGCGCTGGATGGCAATGAAACGCTGTTAACACATCAGGACTGGCCGGAATACGGCGCGGATTTGATTGATACGTCGGCTGACGCCGAGATGTCATGGGTCATTCAAGTCATTGAAAACATTAGATCAACCCGCGCTCAGATGAACGTTCCTGCGGGGCTTTATGTGCCACTGATCCAGACAGAAGCGGACGACGCTGCCAAGACCGCGTGGGCAAACAACGAAGCCCTGATCAAGCGCCTTGCACGGGTTGATGATCTGGCTGTTGGATCGGCCCCAAAGGGGTCCATGATGGTCGGCACCAAGGGCGCGACCTTCGCCTTGCCGCTGGCTGACATCATTGACGTGGACGCCGAAAAAGCCCGTATTACCAAGTCCTTGGGCAAAGTGGAAAAAGAAGCAGGCGGTTTGCGCGGACGCTTGGGCAACCCCAAATTCGCCCAAAACGCCACAGCAGAAGTCGTGGAAGAAGCCAAAGCCAACCTCGCCCTACGGGAAGAGGAAATTGCACAGCTGACAGCGGCTTTAGCCCAGCTAAACGAAATCTAAAACGGCGCGTGGTCTAACGGACCACGCGTTCTACCGCCCGCATCATGCCAAGCGATTTGTCGTAAACCAAAGTTAATATCCGTCGGCCAGATCCGCTACGTGCAAGCGGGGCGACACCGCGCACGCCAATGGCTGCACCTGTCGTCGCTAAAAATCCGCGTCTTGTGAGTTTGGGCATGTAAATGTCCTCCTCTTAAATAGATGGTCGTTGCGTTAACCCTTTTCAAAGGGGAACAGACATACCAAAGTCCCCGCATGACCAAAGATACAGAAAACGACCCACGCCTGACGCCATTAGCGGCGTCCCTGCCCTCAACTGTGCCATTCGTCGGACCTGAAGCACAAGAACGCGCAAAAGGAACCCCGTTCAAGGCGCGACTTGGGGCGAATGAAAACGTGTTTGGTCCGTCACCGAGCACCATCCGTGCCATGCGGCAAGCGACCAAAGATGTGTGGATGTATGGCGACCCGGAAAGCCACGACCTGCGCATGGCCCTCGCTGTGCATCACGTTGTAAATCCTGAAGAAATCGTTGTTGGGGCGGGTATCGATGGGCTGCTCGACAGCCTTGTGCGCCTGACTGTTACCGATGGTACGCGGGTTGTGACCAGTGCCGGTGCCTACCCAACTTTCAACTATCACGTCACGGGCTATGGCGGGACGATTCACACGGTGAATTACACCGCTGACTTTGAAGATCCCGACCACCTCATCGCCAAGGCGCGCGAAGTTGGGGCTAAGCTGATTTACCTTTCTAACCCAGACAACCCGATGGGCACGTACCACACCGCTGCAACCATACAGCGTATGATTGAAAGCCTTCCCGAAGGCTGCCTTTTGGTGTTGGACGAAGCCTATATCGAACTGGCCCCAAAGGGGACGGCCCCCGCGATCAACACTAAGGATAGCCGCGTGATCCGTATGCGTACCTTTTCAAAGGGGTACGGTATGGCAGGTGCGCGGGTTGGCTATGCTGTGGGGCATAAGGCATTGATTTCGGCTTTTAATCGCGTGCGCAATCACTTCGGTATGGGGCGTGTTTCACAGGTTGGTGCACTTGCCGCGTTGGAAGACCAAGCTTGGTTGGAAGATGTCTGTGAACAGGTCGAAGAATCGCGTCAGCGGCTCTATGCGATTGCCACAGAGAACGGGTTGGAAGCGATCCCGTCCGCCACAAATTTCGTCGCGATTGACTGTGGGAAAGATGGCGCCTTTGCGCGCGCTGTTCTTACGGCGCTTGGCGAATTAGGTGTGTTTGTGCGGATGCCGTTCGTTGCGCCGCAAGACCGTTGCATCCGAATTTCATGTGGCACGAAAAAGGACATGGCCCTTGTGGCGAAAGCATTACCAAAGGCGTTGGCGCAGGCCCAATCCGCAGCCGGCACACAAAAGGTTTAGGTGAATTTTCACAAAAAGCGGTTACGATAGGCGGAATTTCTGCCGGAGACCGCTATGCGAACCTTCCCAAACCGCGTTGAAAACTACACGAATACGTTCTTGGCCATGGCTGGGTTAATCTTGTTTATGGCACTGTTCACCCTAGCAGCCACCATGGGTTTCATTTGGGTTTTGCTATCCGCAGCAGGTATCAACGCCAGCCTTCGCTTCGCCGCAAGACGCGCTGCCCGTTCCAGCTAGATCCGCCAAAGTCTGGCTCGCTGCCTCAAGGGCGCCTTTGCCGTGCGGAATTCCCAGCGCCTTTAGGCCTGCATCAATCGTTCCCAAGAACCCCAGCACCATATGACCGTTGACATGGCCCATGTGCCCAAGACGGAAAAACGCGCTTGCGGGTGTGCGCCCCAATCCAATGCCAAGCGTTACACCCATATTATGTTCGCACCAGTCGCGAAGCGCGTCAGCCTGCCCCTCCTCAAGGCACAATGACGTCACCGCGCGTGAGCGCTCAGCAGGGTTCGCGACATTGATCTCCATCGGCCCTTCCGCAGCCCACGCATCAATCGCGGCCCATATCGCACGGGCCAACCCGTCATGGCGTACCCAGACGTTCTGCAGGCCCTCTTCTTTGATCATATCGAGCGCCTCACGCAGACCATAGATGTGGTGCGTTGGGGCCGTTCCATCAAAGAACTTCCAATACTCGTCCGCATTGACCCGCGGGCGCCAATCCCAATACCGCGAGACCTTCGGCGTCGTTTCACGCACGGCATTCGCTTTGTCGTTGAACCAAACGAAACCGATGCCGGGGGGTGTCATCAGCCCCTTCTGGCTGGCAGCAACGGTGATATCCACGCCCCAGTCATCCATGTGAAATTCGTCGCACCCGAGCGAGGCGATGCAATCACACATCAACAGTGCATCATGGCCCGCCGCATTCATTGCCGCGCGTATACCTTTGATATCGTTCAGAACGCCGGTGGACGTATCCACCAACACCGTCAGCACAGCCTTAATGCGTCCCTCAGTATCTGCCTTCAACACAGCCTCAACCTGCGCGAGGTCAACTGCGTTTCTGTTCCCAAAATCAACTGTCTCGACTGATGCACCAAGGCCGTCGGCCATCTCGCCCCAACCTTCACAGAACCGACCCGTTGCCAAAACCAATACCGTATCGCCCGCGCTTATCACGTTAGACAGGGCGGCCTCCCAAACTGCGTGGCCGTTGCCGATATAGATGGCGACGTCGTGACGTGTGCCAGCCAGCGTCTTTAGGTCGGGAATAACACTACGTGTCACGTCATGCAGCTCGCCCGTATAAATGTTGGGCGCTGCGCGATGCATCGCGCGCAAAACACGTTCAGGCATCACCGAGGGGCCTGGAATGGCCAGATAGGTTAAACCATTTGCAAACATCCGAACCGTCCTTATGTAGGTTGATCGGTTCGACACTAGCCAAGGTTTGCCGAGCGTCAATGCCACCCTTTCGCAAACACGCGTTTACCCTTAGATGATACATAGGCCTCGCAACAACGAGGCGTTGAAGTGGACTTTTTGTATGCAGTCACAATCAAATTCATCGTCACATTCAAGCGGGCAAATGCTGCGCTGGCTTTGGGTAAACTACCTAAGCCATTTCAAAGGCTGGCTCGCAGTTGCAGTGCTTTTAATGGCGATTGAGGGTGCGACATTCGGATCCATCAGTTTCATGATGCAACCGATGTTTGACCGCGTCTTTGTGGGCGGGGAAACAGGCAGCATCTGGACAGTCGGCTTAATCATTTTAGCGATTTTCGTTGTGCGCGCGGTCGCTGCATTGATCCAAAACGTCATCATGACATACGTGTCTCAAAGAAGCGGTGAAAACCTGCGATCTGACCTAATGGGTCACATCATTGGGCTAGACACAGCTTATCATCAGACCCACCCACCCGGACAAATGATTGAACGTGTGCAGGGCGATGTTGCTTCCCTAAGTACAGTCTGGGTCCAAT
>CALBVZ010000166.1 GCA_937969445.1 uncultured Octadecabacter sp.
CAAAGACGCCGAAGAAGCCGCATTGCGCGACACCGCCAAATTCGCGGCCCGTGCACAATCGGTCTATGGCTACCCGCATTTTGTCTGCGACACCGGCGGATCTATCTGTGAATGGGTTGATGCGAATGATCCGCAAGATCCGGTTCTTAAAATGCTGGCTGACAGTACCCTCATGGTTTGGATCAAAGGGAGCGAGGAGCATACGGCAGATTTGGTTGCGCGCTTTGATAAGGCGCCAAAACCAATGGCCTATCAACCCGAATTTCTTTTGTCGTCATGGCAAGATTACTTGAGAGAAAACAACATGAAAGAAGGCGACGTTGATCCAGATTCTTTCATTCGTTGGACTTACGCGCGTGCTCTTGCGCACCGCCAGCCGCGCTATTCAGATATGGCGAAAAACTGGGGTATCACGGTTGATGCATCAGACATGGCAACCGTGCGCGACGAAGCGGATTTCGTCGCTGTGATCGCCAAGGGCCTTGAGGCCCGCGCTTAAGGCCATTACCTAACTAATCTTCTAACACACACAGGTTCATTCCAATGCCCATTCGCCTTCCCCGCTCTCTCCCCGCTTACGACGTGCTTTCGCGCGAGGGTGTGATGGTGATGGGACGTTCTGTTGCAGATACCCAAGACATTCGTCCCATGCGCATTGGTATTCTAAACCTGATGCCAAAGAAAATTCAGACGGAAAATCAATTCGCTAGGTTGATTGGTGCAACGCCATTGCAGATCGAATTGACGCTGATCCGTATGTCCGAACACGAGGCCCGCAATACCGCAGCGGACCACATGCAGGAATTCTATCGCACCTTCCAAGAGGTGAAAGATCAGAAATTTGACGGCCTGATTATTACAGGCGCGCCCATTGAACATTTGGATTTCAAGGACGTGACCTATTGGGACGAACTTTCCGAAATCATGGATTGGACGCAAACCAACGTGCATTCAACCTTCGGCGTCTGCTGGGGCGGTATGGCGATGATTAACCACTTCCACGGCGTGAAGAAACACTTGCTCGAAACCAAACTGTTTGGTTGCTACCGCCACATGAACAACGCGCCACAAAGCCCCTATCTCAGAGGGTTTTCTGATGAAATGGCCATGCCGGTTAGTCGTTGGACAGAGATGAAGCGCGACGAGATTGATGCCGCTGGTCTAACCACATTGCTGGATTCAGATGAGGTCGGCCCTGCGTTGGTCGAAGACCCTGCGCACCGTGCGATCTATGTATTCAACCATTTTGAATATGACAGCGACACCCTAAACCAAGAGTACATGCGCGATTTGGAAAGCAATCAGATTGAAGGCGCCGAAATCCAGCTGCCGGTCGATTACTATCCAAATGACGACCCGTCCCAACCGCCTAAGAATAATTGGCGAAGCCACGCACATTTGCTTTATGGCAACTGGATTTCCGAAATCTACCTGACTACGCCTTACGATATCGATCAAATCGGGCTGAGCAGCACAGATTTACGCGCTCCAACAGACGCTACGGAATGAAGCCAACCAGCGGCGTTGGGTTTGCCTTCTTGAACATGGTGACTATGTTAAAGGTTAACACATAAGTCTTCGCGACAATGTTCAGAGTGTGCTAACCCTTTGTAACCGCGTAGTGACGTTCAAAAAAACGATGAGGCGAAACAGATGACAGACCTGCCCTTTGACGGCGAAATCAGCCGCTATTTCCGTGAAGAAGCACCGGTTGAGGTGCGTGATGAAATAGTGGGTGCGAAGAAGGGTGAAATCCTCGCCACCGATTTTCCGTATGACAAGAAATGGAAACGCAGCGAATATGAGGACGCCCTCGCCGCGATTCAGATCGAATTGGTCAAGATGCAAGCCTGGGCACGTGAAACAGGGCAGCGGATCGCGATTGTTTTTGAAGGGCGTGACGCGGCTGGTAAAGGCGGAACGATCAAGCGCTTCCGAGAGAACCTGAACCCACGCGGTGCGCGTGTTGTTGCCCTCAGCAAGCCAACGGACGCGGAAGCCGGTCAATGGTATTTCCAACGCTACATCCAACACCTGCCCACCGCAGGCGAGATCGTCTGTTTCGACCGCTCGTGGTACAATCGCGGCGTCGTCGAAAAAGTCTTCGGTTTTTGCGACGACACGCAGCGTAAAAAATGGTTTGAGCAAGTTAACCCGTTTGAACAAATGCTGGTTGATGAAGGCATCAAGGTTTTCAAAATTTGGCTAACGGTTGATCGTGCAGCGCAATTGCAGCGGTTTATGGACCGTGAAAAAGATCCGTTAAAACAATGGAAGCTGAGCTGGATCGACGTTGAGGGCCTTAAGAAATGGGACGAATACAGCACGGCGATTTCTGAGACGCTGGCGAAAACCCATACGGACGACACCCCCTGGCTGGTCGTGCGGTCTGCGGATAAGCGCCGCGCGCGTGTAAATGCGATCAGAGCGGTTCTTCAGCAATTGGATTACACGGGAAAAAACGCTGCAGCCTTGGGCGAAGTGGACCCGAAAATCACTGGCGGACCGGAGCATCTGGGTGGCTAAACGCGGATACCATCACGGTGACCTAAAACGCGCATTGGTCGATGGCGCGTTGCGCTTGATCGAGGGAAAGGGCCCGACAGGTTTCACCTTGTCTGAGGCAGCCCGCGAAGCTGGTGTGACCCCTGCTGCCGTCTATCGCCACTTTGAAGGCCGAGAAGACCTGATCGCGGAAGCGGCACGTCAAGGCTACGAGATTTTCGCCGACCTGATGGAATACGCTTACGCCAAGGGTCAGCCATCCGCACTTGCGTCATTTGAGGCCACAGGCCGCGCCTACCTCGCGTTTGCACGCAAGTACCCCGGGCACTACGTGGCGATGTTTGAAAGCGGTATTTCGATCCAGCGCACGCCGGAACTGAATGATGCAGCGACCCGCGCAATGGGCGTGTTGGAAAAGGCAGCCGAAGAGTTGTCCATGCATATTCCCGAAGAAAAGCGCCCGCCACCGCAGATGTTTAGCGCCCATATTTGGGCCATGAGCCACGGCGTTGTCGAGCTGTTTGCACGTGGATCCCCAGGGACGAAGTCACCGTTTCCACCTGAGGATTTGTTGGAAACTGGAATAGGTGTGTACTTGCGCGGGCTTGGGTTGGTGCGTCCTGACAACGAGTAATCGAATTTGCTGCGCAAATCCGATCAAATGGGGCTTTGCCCCGTCCTTCGGACTCCCCAGAGTATTTTTGAGCCAAAGAAAATGAAAAAGGGCGCAACCGGAATGGTGCGCCCTTTCGTATTGCGATGTCCGTAAAGCTTAACGCTTAGAGAACTGGAAGCTCTTACGGGCTTTTGCTTTACCGTATTTCTTACGTTCAACAACACGGCTATCGCGTGTGATGAAGCCAGCCGCTTTAAGCGCTGCGCGGTGTGTAGGGTCAAACAACTGAAGCGCTTTGGAGATGCCGTGCTTAACCGCACCAGCTTGTCCAGACAGACCGCCGCCTTTGACTGTTGCCATAACGTCGAACTGGCCAACAGTGGCAGTTACTTCGAATGGCTGCAGCAAGATCATGCGTAGAACCGGACGCGCGAAATATGTTTCCTGCTCACGGCCGTTGATGATGACTTTACCGGAACCTGGCTTGATCCAAACGCGAGCGATCGCGTCTTTACGCTTACCAGTCGCATAGGAGCGACCGAGTTCGTCTTTTACAGGCTCACGCGCGATGGCTTCTGCAACGACTTCAGCCGGTGCAACGCCTTCGGCGACTTGGCCCAGCTCTTCGAGGGAGTTTACTTGATCGGCCATTATGAAGTCCTCGTGTTTTTCTTGTTCATGGATGCAACATCCAGAACTTCCGGCTTTTGGGCTTCCATGCCATGCTCTGTGCCAGCGAACACACGCAGGTGTGTCATCTGAACGCGAGACAAACGGTTACCAGGCAACATGCGCTTTACTGCTTGCATGACAACACGCTCAGGGTGCTTGCCTTCGAGGATTTCGCCAGTTGTACGGGACTTGATGCCGCCAACAGTGCCTGTGTGCCAGTAATTTGGCTTGTCACGCTTGTTACCCGTCAACTGGATCTTGTCCGCGTTGATTACGATAACGTTGTCGCCCATATCCATGTGCGGTGTGAACGTTGCTTTGTGCTTGCCGCGCAAGCGCATGGCGATAATGGAAGCAAGACGGCCCAGTACAACGCCTTCAGCGTCAACGAGGATCCATTTCTTCTCAATATCCGCCGGAGTAGCAGAAAAGGTTTTCATCGGTCATTCCTAAGTATTTGGACCACGCATGCAGCCCGTCATTCGATTGGGGCGTTATACGCGGATAAGAAATGCGGTCAAGCGGCGTGAAAGTGCATTAGTTGAGCATTTTCAATGTGTTACAAATTAGGTATTATAGTACCCCATCAATTGTCAATCCGCCCTTGCGGCGTGC
>CALBVZ010000167.1 GCA_937969445.1 uncultured Octadecabacter sp.
TGCTCGTCAACGAAGTCATCATTAATTCTTCCTGGCTCGACGCCCCTGTTTTTTCTGTCATGGGTGACGTCGTAAACCTTAACGTCATTTCACAGGTCAACGTTCTTGTTGATCATGATTACGGAACCTTTGGCGAACTCATTGCATCAACCGCGATGAACGCCGCCACCCTTACGGCCACTGTCACCACTCCGGTGCCCGAGGAGGGTGAGGAGGTCGCCGGGGGAGCTGAAGATCTAACGTTACCGTCCAATTGGGCAGTCACACGGATTGACGGCGACCTCATCGCGATCAACCAGATAAATCAGTACAGTTTTGTGACCGATGACGACAGCGCCGAGCTGATCTTTGGCAGCACCAACACTTATATTGGTATGGGCGACAACACGGTTATCAATCTCACCGATCTGGCGGAATTGGGCTATGGCTACGATTTGATCATGATCGGCGGCAGCATGATTTCCGTGAATTGGATCAGCCAAACCAACGTTCTGATGGACAATGATACCGTGACAGTTAGCGGCGATATTCCAGTTGGCATAAGCGGCAGCGATAACCTGTTGTTCAATTCCGCAACGATCAATTCCGTCGGCGTGGACAGCTACAGCGAGATGCAAGACAACTTCGCCTCTGCGAGCGAAAACTTTGCGAACGGCAGCGTAGATATTGATGAAAGCGTCGCCCATGACAGCATCTTTGAAGGCACTGAAATTCTGCGTGTTCTTTACATCGAAGGCGATCTGACAACGGTGAACTGGATTGAGCAAACCAATGTATTGGGGGACTCTGATCAAGTGCACCTCGCGCTGGAAAATCTAGAGACCACAACAGGCGCAACCGCGACCGTCACCACGGGTTCGAACGCGACCATAAACGCGGCGGCCATCAACGAATTCGGTGTGGATTCACAAGTCGCCGTCAACGGTGACGTCTATGATGATGCCCTGCTTTACCAGGCCAATCTGATCGACACGGATGCAGACCCGTTGGGCGTAGCAATGCCAGCCCTCGCAAACGAGGCCGTGGCTTTCCTCGCTGATGACATGATGGGACCAGACGTCACGCCAGAAGACACCGCAATTGTAGCAACCGCAACTGAAAGCACCGCGTCATCTGACGTGATGCAGTCGATGTTGGCTTAATAGGATAGTACCGTAGATGACCGTTACCGAAACCAAGAGCTTTGCTAAAGCGTTGCTAAAAGCGCAGGAAGCGAAAACCGCAACCGATGCAAAACGCCCCCCGCTCGCGCTTACGTCAGATGATCGCGTTCATGCGGAAGCAGCGCCAGTTTTTGAAAGCAAACGTGTTTCCGAATCCACCCCCGCCAAAGGGCTGGGTGGTGACCTGATTGAAGGCGACACGGGCCCGATCCGCAAGAAAGATGCAGGTGGCAAGCCCCCGACCCCAACCGATGGTGGCAATGGCGGCGACGGTGGTGGTGGCGGCTCGCCTGACTTCCACAAACGTGCAGCCCCAGACCAATTCGTTCAACAGCTCAATGCAGGAACGCGCGTTGTTAAACGCAATCTCAGCTTCGTAATGCTGCTGACCTGCGCCACCAATCTGCTTGTTCTGGCGATCCCGATATACCTTTTTCAGATTTCTGATCGCGTCCTAACCAGCCGCTCCCTAGATACTCTTGTGATGCTGACAGCCGTGATCGTTGGCGCGGTCGTGTTGCAGGCAATCTTTGACGCGGTGCGGCGGTTTATTCTGATGCGAACAGCCGTTGAAGTCGCCGTGCGTCTTGGCGCGCCAGTTCTAAGTGCCGCGGCCCATGCGTCCCTGCACGACAATGGACGCCAATACCAAACCCTTGGTGACCTTCAGCAATTGCGCGGGTTTCTAACGTCCGGCACGTTGATTTCCTTCTTGGACGTACCGTTTGCGCCTTTGTTTATCTTCGCGATCTTCTTAGTGCATCCGCATTTGGGAATGATCGTTGTCACCACCGCGCTCTTGTTGATGGTGATCGCGATGATCAACCAAAAGGTCACTGCAAAACCCTTTGCCGAAGCGAACATGGCCCAAAGTAAAGCGAACATGCATTTGGATTCCATGTCCCGTAACAGCCAAATCATCAACGCATTGGCGATGGTTCCAGAGGCCGTTGCCCTTTGGGGAAAAGACACCGCTGACAGCTTAAAGTCGCAGGTCAAAGCCCAAGATCGTAACATCGCGTGGGCCGCCGTTTCACGCGCTGCACGTCTACTCACCCAAATTGCCATGCTTGGCTGGGGCGCGTTCCTCGCAATTCAGGGCGAGATCACAGGCGGCATGGTGATCGCCGCATCCATCATCGCAGGCCGTGCATTGGCCCCGATTGAAGGCGCGATCGAGGGTTGGAACGCCTACAGTATTTCACGATCCGCTTATGGTCGGGTCCGTTCCCTGATGCATAACTCCGTGCAAATTTTCGAGAAACTCGTACTGCCAAACCCTGAAGGCCGCTTGAATGTTGAACGCCTATTGTACGTGCCGCAGGGGACCAAACAGGTCATTCTGAACGGGCTGACCTTTGGCCTAAATCCCGGTGAATCCCTTGCTGTGATTGGCAACTCGGGTGCGGGTAAAACCACCCTCGGTAAGATGCTCGTGGGGTCAATCCTTCCGACGTCGGGCAACGTGCGCCTTGATCTAATGGACTTGCGCAATTGGGATACCCGCCAGCTTGGTGAAAACATCGGCTACCTGCCCCAAGACGTGCAACTGTTCCCGGGCTCGATCAAAGCAAACATCGCAAGAATGCGTGCGGGTGCCCGCGACGAAGACGTCCATCGCGCCGCCCTTCTCGCGGATGTCCATGACATGATCGCGACCCTGCCCCATGGGTACGAAACGATTGTTCAGGCAGACGGTTCACCACTTTCAGGCGGACAAAAACAACGCATCGCGCTTGCGCGTGCCTTCTTTGGAAATCCACGCCTTCTTGTTCTGGACGAACCGAATTCAAACCTCGACACGGCCGGTGATCAGGCCCTTGCAAACGCCATTCGCCACGCCGGTGAAAACGGCATCACAGTTGTCGTCATCACACAAAAGCCTTCGCTTCTTAGCGTGGTCGATAAGATCATGGTGATGGCCGACGGCAATATCGCAACGTTCGGGTTCCGCCAGCAAGTGCTTGCCCAACTTGCACAACGTACAAAACCTGGTGGCGGCTCACTTCCACCGGCAAATGGCAGCGAAGGAGGTCAACCAAATGTCTAACGCTCTTACAGTTCCCGCCCCGACAACACTTGAATGGTATTCCGAAGTTCCGCGTTCTGTGGCCAAACATATCGTGTTTGGACTATTCCTGTTCGTCGTCGCATTTGGCGGCTTCGGGGTTTGGGCACTCAAAGCGCCGCTCGCGGCGGCCGTTATTGCACAAGGCAGCTTTGTCGCCACCGGCAGCAACAAAATCGTGCAACACCTAGAGGGTGGGATCATCAACGAAATCCTCGTGGCGGAAGGCGACACCGTTGTCGCAGGCCAGCCCATTTTGCTACTCGATGAAACAGCCGCCTTAGCAACAGAACGCGAATTGTTTCTGCGTCAAATCCGGCTTGAGGCGATGGAAACACGGATACTGGCCGAATACGCAGGCGAAACCCGCCTCATCTTTCCACCTCACATCGAAGAGCTGAGATCAGATTTTGGCGTGGCGTCGATGCTGGACGGCCAAACAGTTACGTTTGACGCTGCGGTACGCCAGTTGCGCAACGACGTTGGCCTGCTTGAACAAAGCATCGAAGCCCTTTCGGTGCGCGCGTCAGGTTACGACTTTCAGCTGACTGCAACAAACACCCAACTTGAGATTTTGAATGAGGATTTGGAGGACAAACAGGTTCTTCTAGATCGCGGTCTTATCCGTCGCTCGGAGGTGAACACGCTCAGACGCGCAATCGCCGAGGCCGAAGGGCAAGTCGGGCGATTGACGGCTGAGGTCGATGAAATCGCCGAAGTGAAAAACCGTTACGGTGCGCAGATCGAACAAACTGTTAGCGAGCGCCAGAGTGCCGCCTTGGATGAACTACAGCTGGTGCAATCCGAACTGGAAAGTGTGCGCGAGCAAGCACGTCGCGCCGAGAATGTACTTGAACGCTCAGCGGTTGTAGCGCCCGTTTCCGGCACGGTTGTCACCCTGCATTATCACACGGCGGGTGGTGTCATTGAATCCGGCAAAGCAATTGCCGAGATCCTCCCGACGGGTGAACCGTTGATTATCGAGGTCAGCGTACCGCGTACCGAAGTTGATGTCGTGCAACAAGGACAGATGGCGACAGTTCGTTTGACGGGTCTAAACGCCAGAACGACGCCTATTCTTGAAGGAGAGGTTTACTATGTCTCCGCGGATGCGATCCTCGATCGACGTCAAGAAATGCCACAAGAAGTCTACATCGCGCGGGTGTCTGTAACCCCCGAACAGCTAGACCGCGTGCGGGGGTTCGCTCCGACCCCAGGAATGCCCGCTGAAATCATGATTCAAACAGAAGCGCGGACATTCTTTCAGTATTTGATCAAACCAATCACGGACAGCATGAACCGGGCATTCAGAGAACAGTAGTTCAGTGCATGCCGGTGAAAATGCTAGGGCACTTATACTTCTAACCATGGGTTGGTTGCCGGGGGTGATGACATGGCTTTCAAATTTGTGAATCGCAGCGCACCACACGTTGCAACTACACCAATAGACCAAAATCACAGCTTCAAGAATTTGGGTGCCCCCACATTGAGATTAGAGGCTTTGGGGTTCAGGACCCGTGGCGCACATGCGTGTGCAATTTATCGAGTTTCAAAAAGTAGAGGGGGGGGCGTGATTGCCTGAAAAGTTAGATGCGCGCACTCAAGTGTACCTTGGGCAACAAAAGCTCGGTTAACTTGTAATGCGCGACGGGCGAACAGAAGCCCAACTTACTCTCGGAAATTCGACATTAGCGAAATGAGGCAACGTATATCACGCGGGGTAATATAGCAGCAAGAAGCCCCAATAAATTGATAAAATACAAAAATTAGGGGTTCTGGCGGAGACGAAGGGAAGTTACGTCTGTGTTTAATTTTATATATAAAACAGCATATTATGTAACACGTAAGATAATGTCGTAGCAAGATATTGTAGCAAATCGATCAACTTCGGTTGGTTTCACGGTGCCAAATTACCCTTTTGGGGTTCAGCAATAATGCTCCGTCCGACAGTGCCTGTGATCCGCCAACGAGGTCAGCACATAGCAGTCATTCGAACTCCCATCACCATCGCATCCTTCGGAGATGCGCACCAGTTCAGTTTCTAGGGCTGTTAGCCGCCGCAGCTTCTCACGGACATCGGCTAGTTGGTCCTGTGCTATCTCGGTGGCCTCTTGGCAAGAGCGGTCAGGATGTTGCTGTAAATCAATCAACGCGCTGATGGCTTCGATGGAGAATCCGAGGTCACGGGCATGTCTGATGAAGCCCAGCCGTTCCAGACCCTCTTTGTCATACCGTCGTTGATTTCCTTCGGTGCGACCTGCGGACACCAGCAATCCAACCTGTTCGTAGTATCGAATGGTAGGAACTTTCACACCCGTCTGCTTTGACAATTGCCCGATAGAAAACATGCGATTTACCCCTTGAAGCTCTAGTGACTAGAGGTTGTAGGTAGGGTGGGACACAAAGAAAAGGCGATTCGTATGTCCTCTGATCCAATGACCCAAGAGACCCCACTCCTCACTTACTCATCAGGCCCGATCCAGTCACTGATTGCAGATCGTGGGTGGTCCAAACTTGAACTCGCTGAACGGGCAGAAGCTGCATATGAGTTTGTCAGGAATGAAATAGCATTTGGCTATAACAGCGACGACACGCTGACAGCCACTGACGTGCTGCGAGATGGTTACGGTCAGTGCAATACAAAGACCACGCTACTGATGGCATTGCTGCGGGCCATGGATTTGCCGTGCCGCTTCCATGGCTTCACGATCCACAAGTCCCTACAACGTGGTATCGTTCCCGAAATCGTCTACCCCCTTGCACCGACCAACATCTTGCACTCTTGGGTGGAAGTCTTGTTGGACGGGAGGTGGGTCACCCTTGAGGGCTTCATCCTCGATGATGCCGTGCTGAATGCACTGCAAACAGCTTTCCCCGATCAGGATAGTATCTGCGGCTATGGTGCTGGCACGGACAACCTCCATGCCCCTGCTGTCGGCTGGTCTGGGCGTGACACATATATACAGAGAACGGGGATCAACGCCGACTTTGGAATATTCGCATCACCAGATGCATTTTATGCGGAACATCGACAACTGCGTGGGATCAAGGGATTGCTGTACAAGCTCGTGATCCGCCACTGGATGAACGCACGTGTAGTACGTCTGCGTCGTGGCGTTGTGCCGACCATCCCTAACGGTCCTGCAACTGCATTGCCCCCTCAAC
>CALBVZ010000168.1 GCA_937969445.1 uncultured Octadecabacter sp.
TCAATGTGCAGATCACCCGTCGCGCGGATCGTCATGTCGATCAGGGAGTGGCGCGCCAACTGGTCAAGCATGTGGTCAAAGAAGCCAACGCCCGTCTGATTGTCATAAACGCCTGTGCCGTCGAGGTTTATTTCGATGGAAATGTCTGTTTCCGCAGTTTTGCGGTTAATAGTGCTGGTGCGCATTGGATTAGCTTCCTTGATTTGGCGCCCTTATAGGCCGCCTGTGGTGCGCCCGGCAACCTTGGTTCACAGGGGTGTGGTTTTCCTGTTGGGAGTGTGGTTTCAAGAGCCTCAGAGACAGATCCGCAAGATGAAACGAGTTTGAAATGCAAAGTGAATATTGGGATATCCCAAAGGGTAAAATTGCGGCTGTGGTGACGCATTTGCAGATGTTTGAACGACCTACGCCGCGCAATGTACCAGACGTAAGTGCCGAACTGATCCCGCATGCGAAGCCCGACCTGGAATGGTACCGTGAACTGTTTGCACGGGTTGGTGGGCATGATTGGATGTGGTTTTCCCGCCTTGGAATGACGGATGACGAACTCGTGGCGGTCCTGCACCGCGACGATGTTGAAGTTTACTCGGTACGTGTTGATGGGCGTGACGAGGGGATGCTTGAGTTGGATTTTCGTGAAGATGGTGAATGTGAGATTGGTTATTTTGGCTTAACGTCTGCGATGGTCGGCACAGGCGCAGGGCGTTGGTTGATGGAACATGCGCTGGATAAGGTTTGGCAAAAGCCGATCAAGCGGCTTCATGTTCACACGTGTACGCTGGATAGTCGGCAAGCGTTGCCATTTTATATACGCAGTGGGTTTGAGGCCTATCGTCGCCAAGTAGAAATCGCGGATGATCCGCGGCTGAATGGCGTTTTGCCTCGCGATAGCAGTCCGCAGGAACCGATCATTTAGGCGAATGCTTGTTTAAGAAGTCCTGCGTAGTGTCGCAGGGGGCAAAGGTGCGGACGCAGACCGTCACAACACCGACCTGATACGCAAAAAGGCCACCCGAGGGTGACCTTTTGCTATCTTGCTGGGTGAACAAGATCGAAATGGAGCGGGCGAGGCGATTCGAACGCCCGACCCTAACCTTGGCAAGGTTATGCTCTACCCCTGAGCTACGCCCGCACCGTTTCGTGAGGCAGCATCTATAAACTCTCGCCAAACCCCGCAAGAGGAAAAGTTGCCAATTCGACTACTTTTTTTCGCGTCCGTTAAGTCCAGATGAATGAAAGGAACAGAAGGCAAGAAATGCTGACGAGGTAAGACGCGAATGTCAGCATCATTCCGGCTTGGCGCATAAGCATAATCGGGGGAGATGCGGAAAATCCGTACCCGTGAACGATGCGGCCCAAAAGCAGGGTAGCACCAATCATGTGCAACGCACTTGGGGCGGCGTCTTGCAATTCAACCAGGGCCATCAACAGCAAACCAAACGGCGCATATTCGGCGCAATTGGCCTGCGCGCGCATGCGTTTCATCAAACTCTTGTTGCCGTGATCCCCCAAACCGAGCTGGTTTTGTCGCCGGAATAGAATAACCCGCACACTCAGTGCGATGAAAATAATGGCGATGAGGGCAGCATAGGCGCCTGTGATCATTGGAAGCTCCAGTTCTGGTTTCACCCAGAACATGAAAGAGGCGGCTGCATGATGCAACCGCCCCGTCCTGCAAACACGTAGAAGTATCGTTTAGAAGTTAAAGACGAGCGAAACACCGTATGTGTTGTCTGTGTCGCTTAGTCCGGCTTCTGGTTCCGTGTGGTATTCAGTAACCAAGGACGTACGCAGTGCCAGAACTTCGGTCACAGCGACGTTCAAGCCCAGATCGTTGTAAACGACAGTGTCGCTTTCAGAGGAAACGATATCCGTATCCATTGTGAGGGCCAGCGTTTCAGACAGTTGGTTGGAGTAGGTGGACCCGATTGTGAGCGCACCTTCGCCAAGATCGCTGGCAGAGTTCAAATCAGCCACACGGTAACCAACACCTGCTTGTGCAGCCCAGTAGACCTTGGATGTATCGTAAATGCGGTAACCGGCACCGAAACCAAGGAAGTTGTCGGATGTGTCAAAAGGAATGCTTTCGACGTTACCTTGCAACGTAGCAAAGCCGTAATAAGACGCGCCGAGGTCACGGGTGTACTCCAGATCGTACAACAGGCTGTCTTCGTCTGTTGTGCCTTCGTTTTCGGAGTACTGATAGCTCAGCTGAACGCTGTAGCCGTTTGTACCGTCATAGTAGCCCAAGTCAGCGCCAATCCCGAGGGATGCCGTGTCGGTGTTTCCAGTCGCAGCGGAGCCCTGAAGGGACATAGAGCCTTCAAAGCCCAGTGCGCGGCCTGTGTTGCCAAATGTGCCAGTGTCGCGGTTGAAATCTTCGGCGATGTTCTCGGCCAACTGCTCGTTGCGGGTGTCTACGGCACTGTCGCCAAATGTTTGGGCAAAGGCACCCGTTGTCATCATGGACAATGCGGTACCTGCGAGGAGGAGAGTGGTGTTTTTCATTGTTTCTTTCCTTCAAGTCGTTGATCCGCACACAAAATATGTACGGTGACTTGTCCGACCTACGCCTAGATCGTTTGGAAATTTAGGGGGAGGAATCGCACCTATCGCTCATGCACAATTTCCCGCCGAAGGAGGGGGGAGTGATGGGCTGAAATAGGCCGATGCGCCGGCTGACGTGGCGGCAGGGCTAGTGTTCAGGCTGGGCGTTTGAGCCAGAGATGGGTGGAAAGTTCAGCCCGACATCCTCGCTATGGGCAATTACGCCACCTTTGCCGAGCAGCAGAAAACCGTACGCGGCTGGCTCTGCATTCGACACGTAATCAGGCGCAACGCTTCCTAAGATACTGTCTAGATCGCCGTTGTTATAAGGCCAGAACCCGCCAAGAATTACAGCGCCTATTTCCACACGTCTCATATCGGCGCTCTCAACACTGTTGAGGAATTAAGGAGCAGGACGGGACTGCAGCCGCAACACATTAACGCAACCTTAGGTGAATTCGATCAGATCCCACCGGTTGCCAAACGGGTCGTTGAACACAGCCACTGTGCCATAGGGTTCATGGCGGGGGTCTTCTTCAAACGTGATGCCCGCGGCAAGGTAGGCCGCGTGATCGCGGGCGAAGTCGTCGGTTTCCAGAATCAACCAAACACGCCCACCGCCCTGATTGCCAATCGCCGCGATCTGTTCTGGGGTCGAGGCTTGGGCCAAAAGAAACGCGGTTTCAGCGCCCTTAGGTGCAACTTTCACCCAGCGCTTGTGGCCTTGGTCCGTGTCTTCGAGCAGCTCGAACCCGAGCTGGCCCACGAAAAACGCAAGGCCAGCTTCATAGGTTGGGACGAGGATGGAAAGGGTAGAGAGGCGTTGCACGCCTTACTCCATTTCCACCAATAGGTCCTTGGCATCGATTTGCCCGCCTGCTGCGACATGGATCGTTTTGACGACCCCATCACGTTCCGCGTGGATACCAGTTTCCATCTTCATTGCTTCGATCGTCAGAAGCAGATCACCTTCTTTGACGGTCTGACCATTCGCGACAACAACGCTGGCAACAACACCGGGCATTGGTGCGCCGATATGGTTGTCGTTGCCGGCTTCGGCTTTCGGGCGCTGAACTGTGGACGCTGCAACCATGCGGTTCGGCACGCGGATGGTGCGTGGTTGACCGTTGAGTTCAAAGAAGACCTTCACTTCGCCTTCTTCATTGGTATCGGCAACGGCCTGAAGGCGAATTTCCAGTGTCTTACCCGGATCGATTTCCGCTTCGATTTCTTCAGACGGTTCCATACCGTAGAAGAACGTCTTTGTCGGCAACGTGCGCACGGGCCCGTAGGTTTCGTGGCGCTGGGCATAATCGGTGTAGACCTTGGGGTACATCAAGTAGCCGTTCAGGTCTTCGTTGTCGATCTCCGCGCCGTCCAGTTTCGCAGAAAGTTCCTTACGGACCTCTTCTAAATCCACTGATTTCAAGTGTTTACCCGGACGGGATAGATTTGGTTTCTCGTCCTTGAGAACCTTTTTCACGATCGTATCTGGGAAGCCGCTTGGAGGCTGGCCAAGGTTGCCGCGCATCATATCCACGACTGAATCGGGGAAGGAGACATCCGTTTCTGGGTCTTCAACCTGCGCACGTGTCAAGTTTTGGGACACCATCATCAACGCCATATCGCCAACAACTTTGGAAGACGGCGTGACCTTTACGATATCACCAAACATCTGGTTCACGTCAGCATAGGTTTGTGCGACCTCATGCCAGCGTTCTTCAAGACCCAAGGAGCGTGCCTGCGCTTTAAGGTTGGTGAACTGACCACCTGGCATTTCATGCAAGTAGACCTCAGACGCAGGGGCCTGAAGACCGGATTCAAACGGCGCATAGTGGGCACGAACTGTTTCCCAGTAGTTCGAAATCTCGCGGATTGCCGCGATATCAAGGCCCGTATCACGTTCAGTCCCACGCAGGGATTCAACGATAGACCCCAATGTCGGCTGGGATGTATTGCCCGAGAAGCTGTCCATCGCCGCATCGATACAATCAACACCCGCAGCGGATGCTGCCAGAACGGTCGCAATCGCGGCGCCTGATGTGTCATGCGTGTGGAAGTGGATCGGCAGGCCGACTTCTTCCTTAAGGGTCTTGATCAACTGCGTCGCGGCCTGTGGTTTCAACAAGCCGGCCATATCTTTCAAGCCCAATACGTGCGCGCCGGCTTTTTCCAATTCCTTGGCCATGCCGACGTAGTATTTCAGGTCATACTTAGACCGGTCAGGGTCCAGCATGTCACCGGTGTAGCAGATCGTACCTTCGCAAACTTTCTCGGCTTTGATGACCGCGTCCATCGCGACGCGCATGTTTTCAACCCAGTTGAGGCTGTCAAAAACACGGAACACATCGACGCCAGATGTGGCGGCTTGGCGAACGAATTCCTGCACGACGTTGTCAGGATAGTTGGTGTAGCCAACGCCATTTGACGCACGAAGCAGCATCTGCGTCATGATGTTTGGCATCTTGGCACGGATGTCGCGCAGGCGCTGCCATGGGCATTCCTGCAAGAAACGGTAAGCCACATCAAACGTCGCGCCGCCCCAACATTCCATTGAGAACAGACCGGACATATTGGCCGCATAGCTTGGCGCAACGCGCACCATATCAACTGACCGCATGCGCGTGGCCAGCAGAGACTGGTGCCCGTCGCGCATTGTGGTGTCGGTGATCAGCAGTTGTTTTTGGTCACGCATCCAATCGGCCACGGCTTCTGGACCAAACTGGTCAAGGATTTGGCGCGTGCCTGGAACGTTGTCTTTTGTGCGTGGGGCTGGGGCCTTGGGCGTGATCGCTTCTGCACCGGGTTTCGGACGGTCAGCGGTTTCAGGGTGCCCGTTCACGGTGATGTCCGCGATATATGTCAGGATTTTCGTTGCGCGGTCACGGCGTGGCTTGAAATTGAACAGCTCTGGCGTCTCGTCGATGAACTTGGTGTGGTATTCGTAGTTCAAGAACGTCGGGTGCTTGAGCAGGTTTTCCACGAAGGCGATGTTCGTGCTGACGCCACGGATACGGAATTCACGCAACGCGCGGTCCATACGGGAAATCGCGGCCTCGGGTGTTGGGGCCCATGCGGTCACTTTGGTCAACAAGCTGTCGTAGTAGCGCGTGATAACCGCGCCGGAATAGGCTGTACCACCATCCAAACGGATGCCCATACCAGTCGCACTGCGATACGTCTGGATACGGCCATAGTCAGGAATGAAGTTGTTGGACGGGTCTTCTGTGGTGACACGGGTTTGCAGCGCGTGACCGTCGAGTTTGACGTCGTACTGAGACGCGCAACCAGTCGCTTCGACCAGTGATTTGCCTTCGGCGATCTTGATTTGCGCCTGAACGATGTCGATACCTGTAACTTCTTCAGTCACCGTGTGCTCAACTTGCACGCGTGGGTTAACTTCGATGAAGTAGAACTCACCAGAGTCCATATCCATCAGGAATTCAACAGTACCGGCACATTCATAATTTACGTGCTCACAGATTTTCTTGCCGAGGTTACATAGCTGTTCGCGCTGGGTGCCCGACAGATACGGGGCAGGGGCGCGTTCAATAACCTTTTGGTTGCGGCGTTGCACGGAACAGTCACGCTCCCACAGGTGGTAAATCGCGCCGTGCGCATCGCCAAGGATTTGCACCTCAACGTGGCGGGCTTTCACGATCATCTTTTCAAGGAAGCCAGCACCGTTACCAAACGCAGCTTCAGCTTCGCGGCGACCCTCGAGTACTTTTTCTTCTAGCTCATCCTCGGAATTGATGGCGCGCATCCCGCGACCACCACCACCCCAAGACGCCTTTAGCATCAGTGGGTAGCCAACTTTAGCAGCTTCTTTCTTGATGGCGTCCATGTCATCGCCCAGCACACCCGTGGCTGGAATAACTGGAACACCGGCCTCAACAGCGACGTTGCGTGCGCTGGCTTTGTCGCCCAGCATGCGCATAGTTTCAGCCTTAGGGCCGATGAACTTAATACCGTTGGCTTCGCAAGCATCTACGAATTCAGGGTTTTCCGACAACAATCCGTAGCCCGGGTGAATGGCGTCCGCCCCGGATTCGACCGCGACGCGGATGATTTCTTCAATGGACAGATAGGCCGCAACAGGGCCAAGGCCTTCGCCGATGCGGTAGGCTTCGTCCGCTTTAAAGCGGTGCAAGCCAAGTTTGTCTTCCTCTGCGTAGACAGCAACGGTTTTCTTTCCCATCTCGTTGGCAGCCCGCATGATACGAATTGCGATTTCACCACGGTTGGCAATGAGGATTTTCTGAAAGTCAGCCATGTGTCGTCGGGCCCTTTTTTGTGCAGTTGCAGCATTTAGTTACAAATTGCGCGTGGTGTAAACGATTGAACCAGAAAGGTCACCCTTCTGTTTGCGGTAACATTAAAAAATTGGTAATTTTATATTACCAATCATGCGTGAACAGATCGCGAACATGGGGTTTTCTTGATTTGCACGAGGGGATAGGTTGCGCAGCATGAGCAGTTATTCCGATGAAGACGCCTTTGAGGGCGCAATAGCCAAGCCGTCCCTGTCGCAACAGGCGATGGGTGTGCCCCAATTCGACTATCTTGACGGTTTGAACCCCGCGCAGCGCGAGGCGGTTGAGCAGTTGGAGGGGCCGGTATTGATGCTTGCCGGCGCGGGAACCGGTAAAACCAAAGCGCTGACCTGTCGGATTGCGCATTTGTTGGCCACAAATTC
>CALBVZ010000169.1 GCA_937969445.1 uncultured Octadecabacter sp.
CCTGCTGTTATAAACTTTTTCATGTCTCTTTCCCTTATCCCTAGAGTGCATGTATTCTCCCAATTTGTACCCTACGGAGGGTGCGGCATTTTGGTCAATTCTTATCCCGCCGTTACGCTACGTCCAAAACTCGGGTCGGACGTTTGGCGACATTTGCATCACGCTTTTGCGCGTTGACCATAGGTAATATTGAGGTAATTCGCCGCAAAGATCACCGCGGCGCCGACGAAAACCCAGGGATCCAGAATCTCGTTGTAGACGAAGGCGGCGACAATCGCGATTACGGGAAGGCGGATGAAGTCGATCGGCATGACGATGTTCGCGGGCGCAAGGGAAAGCGCCGTTGTCAGGCAAAAATGTGCGATGAGCCCGGCAAAGCCGATCATGATGATCCATGGCAGGGACGACACACTCGGCAAGGTGATGTCGCCATCATAGCCTGCACAAATGATACCAAAGATTGCTTGAAGCACCGTCAGCCAAAACAGAATACAGGTGATGGATTGGGTGCGGGTTAGTCTGCGCGTGAAGATTGCGGTGAACGCGAATGCGATTGCGGCGCAGGCCGCGGCGATTGTTCCTGTGGAAATTCCTGTCTCAAATGGTTGGGTGACGATCATCACACCCATGAAGCCAATAAGCGCAGAAATAACCCCAACGCGCGTTAACCGTTCACCCAACATGATTGGGGACAGAAGGATGACCCAGATCGGTGACGTGAATTCCAAGGCAAACAATTGCGTAAGCGGGATAAGTGGCAGGGCGAAGAACCAGAGGTTTTGCCCCGTGAAATGCGCGGCGTTGCGAACAATGTGGAGGCCGAACTGCTGGCGGTTTACTTGGCCCAACGTGCCCGCTGCATACGCCACCACCAAAACGATCACGATCCCAGTGAAACTTCGGAACATCATGATTTCGAAGGTATCAAGCTCAAGGCTGACCGCGCGGCCAGCGATAGCCATTGTCGTGAACGACACAATTGCGCCGATCATCCAAAGGCCTGCCTTGAGGGTGTTACTCATGGGGACTTCCTGTCAGCTAAGCCGGCGGCACGCAAGATGGCGGCTCAGTTGCGCCGGCAGCAGCCGAGCAACAACAAGGGAGTTTCACCACGTTGGGTTAACACCCGCGCTCCGTGGTCGTACCCGTTACACAGACCTTTATCGACGATCACAATGGCACTATCGCCACGCCCGATCAATGTCAGTGCGACTGGCCAACTGCGCCCTTCGGCCGGGGTCACCAACATCACATCCAATTCCGAAACGCGCTGAAAATCCAGCGTGGCGGTCTCTCCGGTGACCTCTAACGACCACGCAGGGTCGCTGCCCGAACAAGACAGGGGAAACGTCAGCTCTTGCGCAGAAAGCGGCGCGGCGGACACGGCAAGACAAAGGGCAAAGCTTCGCATGGCAGAACGCTAGCAGTACGGGCTAGTGAAGCCAATCCACAGATGGGTTCGGGGCAAGCGTATAAGCCGCGGCGCGGGCGACATTGAACCAAATCGCAAGGCTTTCACGCATCAAGGCGGTCCAGTTTACCGAACCCTCCGGTAGGTTGCGGCGCACGTTTTCGGACATAACAAGATGGAAATTCTTGTCGTTTGGTAAACCCATTTCCCATCTCGCCCAATGGAAAGACGCCCATGAACGCGGAAGATGAAACGCTTCGGTGACGAGAATAATGTCCTGTGCGTCGGGGGCGAGTTCCATTGAAAACAATGCGTTTTGCAGGGTCGATTGGGCGCGCCTTTCGGCATCGGTATTTTCTGCCGGAACACCTAGGGACTGCGCATAAAGCGCCATTTGCGCACCTGCGTTCGGTCCGTTTAGGCGCGCTGCGCCACCGCTAAAGACGATTGAAGGCGCAAGGCCCGCTTCGAAAAGCTGAACGCAGCGATCAACGCGGGCTAAGGCGGCTGCATCTAGTGTGCCGTCTGGGTCCATTCCCGCACCAAGGCAGATGATCACATCCGCTTGTTGCATGCCGCGCACGTCCGGCCCAGGCCAAAGGAATGTCCACGCCAGCATTGCGAGCGTCATCACAATAAAGGCCGCGAAGCCTAGCTTTGCTAACCGTCCGATAAACCGGACGGGGCGCATTACTCCCACTCAATCGTTCCAGGAGGCTTGGATGTGATATCGTAGGTCACACGGTTGATACCTGCGACCTCATTAATGATGCGCGTGGCTGTTTCGCCCAAGAATTCGTGGGTGAATGGGTAATAGTCCGCCGTCATACCATCGACAGACGTCACAGCGCGCAGGGCACATGCGAAGTCATAGGTGCGCCCGTCACCCATCACACCAACGGTGCGGACCGGAAGGATCGCGACAAAGGCTTGCCAGATTTCATCATACAAACCGTGCTTACGGATTTGGTCGATATAGACAGCATCCGCTTCGCGCAGGATATCCAGCTTTTCGCGGGTGATTTCACCAGGACAACGGATCGCAAGGCCAGGTCCAGGGAAAGGGTGGCGACCGATAAAGCTGGCTGGCAGGCCAAGTTCATGACCCAGCACGCGCACTTCGTCTTTGAACAATTCGCGCAGCGGCTCGACCAGCTTCAGGCCCATCTTTTCGGGCAGGCCGCCAACGTTATGGTGCGACTTGATCGTCACCGATGGACCGCCGGAAAACGACACGGACTCAATCACATCTGGGTAAAGCGTACCTTGGGCGAGGAATTCAGCGCCCTCAATCTCGTTGGCGTACTTCTGGAAGACGTCGATAAACAGCTTGCCGATGATCTTACGCTTGGTTTCAGGATCAGACTGACCTTCGAGTTCACCAAGGAACAGGTCAGCCTCATCCGCATGAATGACCTGAAGGTTCATGTTGTCACGGAACATCGCGATGACGTCCGTGCCTTCATCTTTGCGCAACAAACCGTGGTCTACAAACACGCAAGTCAGCTGATCGCCAATCGCTTCGTGCAGTAGTGCCGCCGTAACGGATGAATCGACACCGCCGGACAAACCACAGATGACTTTCTTGTCGCCAACTTGTTCGCGGATTTTTTCAATTGCGATGTCTTTGTAGGCGTCCATCGTCCAGTCGCCCTTGAAACCGGCGAGTTTCACAAAGTTTTCGTACAATTTCGCACCGCGTGGGGTGTGGTGAACTTCTGGGTGGAACTGCACACCGTAGAAATGGCGGCTTATGTCGGCCAATACGGCATAAGGCGCGTTGGGGGAGGTGCCATAAACCTCAAACCCCGGTGCGATTTTGGAAACGTGGTCACCGTGTGACATCCAGACTTGCTCGTCTCCGTCTGTGAACCAACCGTCCAGCAGATCGAGCGCTCCCTTTGGCGTGACCTTAGCGCGACCAAATTCAGCGGTGCCACCACCGCCTGAAATTTTGCCGCCTTCAACAAGTCCGCCCAATTGCGTCATCATGGTTTGCTGGCCGTAGCAAATGCCCAGAACCGGAATACCCATAGTCCACAGACCTTCGGGTGCGCGAGGGCTGCCTTCGCGGGTCACCGAATCCGGTCCGCCTGACAGGATAACCGCTTTGGGCGCAATATCGGCCAAAACCGCGTCTGTGACGTTCTGATACGGGTGGATTTCGCAATAGACGTTTTGTTCCCGCAAACGGCGCGCAATCAGCTGCGTCACTTGGGAACCAAAGTCGATGATAAGCAGGGTGTCGTGTGTGATATTATCCATGTGGTCTCGTAAAACGCGAATGCGCGACGTGCAAGGCATGGAGAGGCCCGCAATGTCGCTTTCGCCCCTTAATGGCCGCTTCTTTTCAAATCATCGGCGGCGGGGCGGTGTAGGTTCAGCCTAAATAAGTTATTCACCAAGGGGTATAAGATGTCAGACGCAGCACAAAAGGCACCAGCACGACGTGGACGCGGTGGCGGTGGCGCTGCACGACGTGCAGAACGTACTGCTGTGAACTTTGACACGGCCAAGACGATTGAGCGTAAGATCCCAAACCTCGAAATGCTCTCGGATGAGGCGCTCGATATTATCGAGGCGAACGCGGAAACAGTTCTGGAAGAAATCGGTGTTGCCTTTGTCGACAATCCAGAAGCGCTTGAGCGTTGGAAATCTGTTGGGGCGATGGTGGATGGTGAACGGGTTCGCATTCCGAAAGGTTTGGCGCGCAAATTATGTGCCACCGCGCCAAGTACGTTTGTTCAGCACGCCCGAAATCCCGAGCGCAATGTCACGATTGGCGGCGACAACTTGGTTCTGGCACCTGTTTACGGCCCGCCCTTCGTGCGCGACAAAGACGGGGGACGCCGTTACGCCACGATCGCTGATTTCGAAAAGTTCGTGAAGCTAGCCTATATGTCCAAATGGCTGCACCATTCCGGTGGCACTGTGTGTGAACCGACCGATGTCCCCGTTAACAAACGCCACCTTGATATGTTGATGGCGCATATGACGCTTTCGGACAAACCCTTCATGGGGTCTGTAACTGAACCAAGCCGCGCGCGCGATAGCATTGAGATGTGCGAAATCTTGTTCGGCAAGGAATTTGTGGCCGACAACACCGTTATGACCTCCCTGATCAACATCAATTCGCCGTTAACCTTTGACGCAACAATGATGGGCGCGCTTGAGGTTTATGCGGCGCATAATCAGGCCGCGATCATTTCGCCGTTTATTGTGGGCGGGGCCATGGCGCCAGTGTCCGTCATGGGCACGTTAACGCAGGTCTTGGCCGAAGTGATGGCGGGCATTGCCTATAGCCAGATCATTCGCCCCGGAGCGCCAGTTATCTTCGGTACATTTGTGACATCAATCGACATGAATTCAGGGGCGCCGACCTTTGGCACACCAGAAGCCGCACATATCACAAACGGGGCAGGGCAGTTGGCCCGCCGTCTTGGTGTGCCATATCGTTCTGCGGGGTCTTTTAATGGATCAAAGTTACCAGATGCGCAGGCCGCATATGAAACGTCCAACAGCCTCAACATGGGGTTGCTGTCAGGCGTGAACTTTATGCTGCATGCCTGTGGTTGGCTTGAAGGTGGGCTTGTGGCTGACTTTGAAAAATTCGTTCTAGATGCCGATCAACTTGGCACGTTGCACCACATGGCCAAAGGCGTCGAAATTGATGAAAACGCCCAAGCGATGGACGCCATTCGCGAAGTTGGCCCAGGGGGGCATTACCTCGGGTGTGCCCACACGCAGGCTAACTTTAAAACGGCATTTTGGCGCTCCGATGTCTTTGATTACAAGCCTTTCGAGACATGGGAAGAGGAGGGTGCGCGCGACAGTCAAACACTTGCCGCGACGCGTGTGGAAACCCTTCTCGGGACGTATGTTGCGCCCCCGCTAGACCCTGAAATCCGCGCAAAGCTTGAAGCCTATGTCGCGCAGAAAAAGGCGGCCGAACCGGACAGCTTTATGTAAAAGTCCGCGTCGCCATGTCGTCGCTTGTCTGACGTTGGATATCCAATAATTCGCGACTTTCGCGCGCGGCTTTGGACGCTTGTGAAGCTTTCAAAATGCGTGCTTCGCTCATCAGGGCGACGAGAGCTTCGACATGTCTGGCAACGGAGTATTCAGCGCGTTTGTTTTGGCGCTGATGGTCCAACTCAACCTCTAGGTCCATCAGCTTGATTATGGCCTGCGATGGGCCGGGTACGGCTTCTGTTTTTAGCAAGCGTCGCAGGTGTACCACACGCTTATAATCGGCAAGTCCGTGGCGGGCTGTACGTACCAAAAGCGTCGGGCGCTTGAGCCGCGAAATCATTGTCAAAGCATCTTCCATATCGAGTCTCCCTCATTCAACTCCAGCCAACTTGACACAGCCCAAGAGGGTGTTGCGTGTGCATAAGTCGCAGCGTTCGGTGCGTTTACAATTGGTTACCAAATAGAAACAATCATGGTCTCCTGTGGACAAAATTAACTATTCGGAAACAATTAACGGCAACGTTTAAACTGCCTCTTGGTCTAAAGAACCGACAGGCAGGGTATTGGGGACAGGAATGACTGAAGCGAAAACCGCCACGCGCGCGGTGCCTTCTTGGGTGCCTAATGAAGTGCGAAATTACGTTTTTCATACTGAGATGGGGCAGCCCATTCGGGTGCTGGCACGATCGCAATCTTGCCACGCCTCAACGATTATGCGCCAGATCCGGAAGGTGGAAACACGCCGCGATGACCCGCTTGTAGACCGTGCAATCAAAGCGTTGGCCGAAGAGAATTCAAGCAAACCGGTGCCAAATGGTTTGGAAATGATGCAGGCCCTTCGTAACCTTGCAAAACCCAATGCAATGTTGGCGATTGCGCTAGGGATGGACCAAGGCGTGATTATCCATGACACAGCCAAGGGAGACCCTGATCACGGTACTAAATTGCCCTCGGAAACGGCGATGACATTGGCATTGCGTGGTTGGATTGAGGGTGGCCAAACGATCGGGCGTGTCTTGCGATATCGCATTACTCCGTCAGGCCGCGTAGCATTGCGCGAACTGACCGCCGAAACCGAAAACCGCGCGCGTGCTATGGCAGAGGCACCGGCTTCGTTTGAGGGCGCGCCAACGGGGACGGGAACGTGGTTGGGGGATCGGGGTGATAAGCCCAGCATTGTGCGTCAGCCGTCAATAGAAAGCCCTGTGCAGGCGCTTGCGCGACGCAAAGACCGTGACGGAAAACCATTTTTGAACCGCGTTATGGTGCGTGCTGCAGAACGTTTACGCGAAGATTACGAGCTCGCACTCGTGAGCCAAAACCGTGAGAAACGCACCACTTTGAATTGGCGCGATATTTTACATTCGATTGAAACGTATCAACCTGTCGACACCAATGGGGACAATGCAGTCGGGCAAATGCAGGCCGCGTTGGTCTACCTTGGACCTGGGTTGTCCGAAGTCGCGTTGCGCTGCTGTTGTTTGTTGGAAGGTTTGGAGACGACTGAGAAGCATTTGGGATGGGCTGCACGGTCTTGCAAAGTTGTGTTGCGCATTGCCCTACAGCGCCTTGTTTTGCACTATGAAGAACGTGGAGAGTTGGGCCCACGTATCGGCTGAATGCCTACGCATGAACGCTGAGCCATGCGCCCCGTGCATTTCCGGAAATCGTGCACCCAAGGTACTTGGATAATCAAGCTTTTTTCCTTAAGTTACGGCCAAGAGGAGAAGCTAATGTCTACGCGTGATCTCAAGATTCCGGCCCAGCGTCACCCTGAAAAGCAGCGCCGCCCTGATAGCCCGCAGCCGAAAAAGCCGGACTGGATCCGCGTAAAAGCGCCCGTGTCTGAAGGCTACATGGAAACGCGCGACATCATGCGCGAGCATAAGCTGACCACGGTTTGCGAAGAAGCCGGTTGCCCAAACGTTGGCGAATGCTGGTCGCAAGGCCACGCGACGATGATGATTATGGGCGAGGTCTGCACGCGGGCTTGTACGTTCTGCAACATCGCAACAGGTAAACCACCAGAAGCGCTGGATGTATTTGAACCGGGCCGCGTTGCGGATGCGGTTAAGAAACTGGGCTTGAACCATGTGGTCATTACATCGGTGGATCGCGATGATGTTGAAGATGGCGGGGCGGAACACTTCGCCCAAACCATCCGCGCCATTCGCAAGCAGTCCCCAAGCACAACAATCGAAATCTTGACGCCTGACTTTATTCGTTGTGATCCCAGTGTTTTAGAGATCGTTGTTGAAGCACGTCCAGATGTGTTCAACCACAACCTTGAAACCGTTCCGGGCCTGTACCCCGAAGTGCGCCCAGGCGCGCGTTATTTTCACAGCTTACGTTTGTTGCAGCGTGTGAAGGAACTGGACCCGACAATGTTCACCAAGTCCGGCATCATGGTTGGCCTTGGCGAAGACAAACAGGGTGTGACACAGGTTATGGAAGACATGCGTGCAGCGGACATCGATTTTCTAACCATCGGGCAATACCTGCAGCCAACGCCCAAGCACCATAAAGTGGATCGTTTCGTGACGCCGGATGAATTCGCATCGTACGAAAAGACGGCCTTCAACAAAGGTTTTCTGATGGTGTCCTCAACGCCTTTGACGCGATCAAGCTACCACGCGGGCGACGATTTCGCGAAGCTGCGGGCCGCACGGATGGAAAAATTCGGCGCGTGAA
>CALBVZ010000170.1 GCA_937969445.1 uncultured Octadecabacter sp.
GTACACCGCGCCCCCAGCGCCCCCGATAACTGCACCGCAAACAAAGAAGATCGTGTCTGGAAGGGACGACCCTTCGGCCAGCGGCATTCCAAATAGCTGCTCACGCGACATGCCGACGATGATGATGCTTACGACGATCAGTGCCCAAACAGATATTCGAATAACCGGCTTTGGGCCCATCCGTTGGTCTGCCTTGCCTGCAAGCCATGTGGTGATCGCCGCAGCGATTGCCGCGATTATGCCGAAGATGCCGATGTCGATTGTCTGCCAGTCCAGCACCAAGGCGGCATAAACACCGCCAAATGCATAAAGCGCGTTTAGCGCATCACGGTAAAACATGGATCCGATCAGGAAGTTCAACAGGCTTTTGCGGTCTTTGACGGACTTCAACGTTTCCCAAAGCTCACCGGAGACCGCGCCGATGCTGGTCGGCTTGCCGCCAAGCTTCGGGTCGTCACGCACCCATAGCCAAAACGGAATCATAAAGATCGCGAACCAAATCGCGATGAACGGCCCAACCGACCGCGTGCCTTCTCGCATTTCAGGGTCCAGCCCAAACAAAGGAGCAGTCCCCAATAAGGTAACGCCCTGATCGTTCTCGGCCAAAAGCAACAACATGATGAACAGCGCGCTCACGCCGCCCCAATACCCGAACGCCGCGCCTGATCCACTGATCCGCCCGATTTCATCCTTTGTACCAAGGCTCGGTAAAATCGCGTTCGTGAAGTTCAGCGCACTCTCTGCGGCGAAGAATCCGACATAGAAGATCACCAGTATCCACATGACATTCCCGCCATCCGGCGTCAGCCCCCACAGCATTGCGGTGGCAACCACATAGATGATCGAGAAGAACGCAATCCAAGGCATTTTACGCCCTGAATTGTCAGCAAACGCGCCAAGAAACGGTGCGGTAAATGCGATGAATAGACCGGCAACTGTTTGCCCACCTGACCAAAGGCTTTGTGCATTCGCTTTCGCGGCTTCGGCATCCGATCCGCTAGACAGGAAGTATTCCGCAGCGGCGACCGCAAAATAGGGACCGAAAATAAAGGTTAAACCCAGCGTGTAAAACGGCTGCGATGCCCAATCAAAGGCCATCCAGCCCCAAATACGTTTCTTGGATACAGTAGACATTCGCGCTCCCTAATTCCCTGAACCGGATAAGACAGGCAAAGGAGCAATCTGGCAATGGTCGCTTTACGTCTTGTTCAATTCAGGTGGCCAAGTGCGCGTCGCTTCGGCGTCGATCCAATTGGTCACCCATTGGGCTGGTTCGGGGCGCGGTTCGGTGATGTTGAGTGCTTTGATCAGTTCTTGCGTCGGTACGGCACGCCCTTTTAAAATAACTGCAATACGGAACAAAACATTGCTTGCGCATTCGCCGTTCATCTTGAACATGCCCTGCTCGACATAAACAAACCGCTCATCCCATGTGGCAATGCGCGTACGTGTTTCGTATTTTTCAAACGGGGTAATGCGTTTGCGATACCGAATAGACGTCCCAGCGACGGTCAGCCCCCAACGATGTTTTTTTATCAGCGCCCAAAGCCCTATGCGAACCGCCGCCTGAAAACGCCCCATTTCATAAAGCGTCAAGATGCGCCCGTTGTTCATCTCACCAAAAATATCGCAATCGACCAGCCGGCAGCGGTGTTGTGACACGTGCATATCCAGCGGATTCATCGGGGGCATTTTGCGGGCGCAGAAAAAAGTCCAGCCAAGGCGTAAAAATGGATACATGCAACCTACAGACGATTAAGTGACGTTAACGTCAAGTGGTGACGCAACGGAAAGTTTACGACGAAAGTCATTGCCCTTTAACCCCTGCATGCTTACCTCTCTGAAAATCAACTTGAGGACTCGTTATGGCATCGCTGCTTGAAATTTTATTGATGATTATCGGCGTCGTTCGCCTGTTCATTTTTGCACACTTCATTATGTCTTGGCTGATCCAGTTCGAAGTTCTCAATTTACGCCAGCCGTTCGTTGCCCAGCTCTGGTACGGATTGTCTCGCCTGCTTGAGCCGATCTACGGCCCAATCCGTCGTATTCTTCCGCAGATGAGCGGTATCGATCTATCCCCGTTGGTGGCCCTGCTTGGCCTTGAGGCGATCCGCATCGTGTTAACAAACCAGCTGATCGCGATCGGCTAACACTTGCCCCGAGCGGCCCCCTGTGATTCTTTGCGCACAACCTGCCATTCAAATCATAGGGACCAATATGAGCGCTGCCACGCTTCTTCGCGACGTCTTCGGCTTTGACGGTTTCCGTCCGGGCCAGCAAGAGATCGTTGAGGCGGTAACTGACGGCAAAAATACCCTCGCGATCATGCCGACCGGTGGTGGCAAATCTTTGTGTTTCCAACTCCCGGCTTTGGTGCGGGACGGGGTCACTGTTGTGATATCACCGCTGATTGCCCTCATGCGCGATCAAGTGCGCGGACTGAAAGAGGCGGGTGTTGTTGCGGGTGCACTGACGTCTGGCAACACCGAAGAAGAAACCGACGAAGTCTGGCGCAACCTTGAAAACGGTACACTGAAACTTCTCTACATCGCCCCCGAACGCCTCGCCTCAAACGGTGCTCAGCGGATGTTGCGGCAGGCTGGCGTGTCGATGATTGCCGTGGACGAGGCGCATTGTGTTTCTCAATGGGGGCACGATTTCCGCCCAGACTATTTGCGTATTGGTGATCTACGTCGCGATCTTGACGTCCCGCTCGCAGCCTTTACCGCCACGGCAGATGCGGAAACCCGCGATGAGATCGTTGCCAAACTATTCGGAGATCACCCGCCAGAAATTTTCCTGCATGGATTTGATCGACCCAATATCCATCTCGCCTTTGCCGCAAAAGACGGCCCGCGCGCCCAGATACTGAACTTCGCCAATGTCCGTCGCGAACAAGCGGGCATCGTTTACTGTGGGACGCGTGCAAAAACCGAAACGCTGGCCAAAGCGCTGCGCGACGCTGGCCATTCGGCATGCCACTATCACGGTGGAATGGAAGCTGATGATCGTCGGCACGTTGAACGTCGCTTCCAGCAGGAAGACGGTCTGATCGTCTGTGCCACAATCGCGTTTGGAATGGGCATCGATAAACCGGATATCCGTTGGGTTGCCCACGCTGATCTGCCGAAATCAATTGAATCCTATTATCAGGAGATCGGTCGCGCTGGGCGCGACGGTGCGCCTGCTGAAACTCTCACTTTGTTTGGTCCTGATGACATTCGTTACCGTCGTCAACAAATTGACGAAGGCCTCGCGCCACCAGAACGTCGCGAAGCAGATCACGGTCGCCTGAATGCCCTCCTCGGTCTTGCCGAAGCACTGCACTGCCGTCGCCAAAACCTGCTTTCTTACTTCGGCGAAGACCCAGCCCCCTGCGGCCACTGCGATCTTTGCGACAAACCCGCAGATGTTTTTGATGGCACGACGCCGGTTCGCATGGCGCTGTCTGCAGCTTTGCGGACGGAAGAACGGTTTGGCGCGGGACATCTTATCGATATCCTGCAAGGCAATATGACAGAAAAAGTTGCCCAGCGTAGTCACGACCAGTTACCGACATTTGGCGTCGGTAAAGAATACAACCGCGTTCAATGGCAGGCGATCTTTCGACAAATGATGGGCCACGACCTTATGCGCCCAGATGCGGAACGCCATGGTGCGCTGCGGATGACGCAAAAGGCGCGCCCGATATTGCGTGACGAAGCGACCATCGACCTTCGCCGCGACACAATCAAATCTGCCAAGTCGGGCCCCAAGATCAAACAAATGGTGTCCGAAGAAGATGCGCCATTACTTTCAGCTTTAAAGGCAAAACGCCGCGCATTTGCGGAACAGCTTGGCGGGCCGGCCTATATCGTGTTCAACGACAAAACCCTTATTGAAATGGCTGAAAAACGCCCCGCAACGCTGGACGACATGGCCCGTATTGGCGGTGTCGGCACCAAAAAGCTCGACAGTTATGGCGCGGCATTTTTGGAAGTTATCAACGGCGAGGCAGAGGCGCTCCATCCAAAGCGCCAAAAACTGGCAGGGCGTACTGAGGGCACGATTTACGACCGACTACTCGAAGTACAGGCTGACCTTTCACGCGGGCCCGAAGGCACTGACAAGCCTATGTCCTGCTCCGCTTCTCAACTCGCTAAGGTCGCCAGTCAAAAGCCAAGTGATGTGCAATCCATTACCCGTCTTCTCGGGGACCGTCACGCAGACCGTTTCGGAACAGCATTCCTGTCGGTGCTACGTGATGTTTAATCAAAGGACTTAGCCGCTTATGTTAACTGTTATTTCTCCTGCCAAATCTCTCGACTGGGACCCAGTTGATGTTGCTGCGACAGCCCCTGAGTTTCAGGACGACGCGGTCCGCTTGGCGAAAACTTCGCGAAACCTCACGCTCGGGGCATTAAAGGATCTGATGTCGATCTCTGACGACCTTGCCCGACTAAATCGCGACCGGTTCAAAGCGTTCGAGGAAACGCCGTCACCAGAACGCGTCAAACCAGCTGCGTTGGCGTTTAATGGCGACACTTACCAAGGGTTAGAGGCTAAGACGCTGAACGAAGCAGACCTGGCCTATGCACAAAACAACCTTCGCATTCTGTCCGGCCTTTATGGATTGCTACGCCCGCTTGATGCAATCCAGCCGTATCGGTTGGAAATGGGCAGCCGTTTGAAAACGCGCCGTGGAAAATCGCTCTATGATTATTGGGGCACCACGCTGTCCAAGGCGTTGAATGCACTTGGAGAGGAGAACGGTACGGATACCTTGGTCAATTGTGCCAGTCAGGAATATTTTGGTGCGGCGGATACAAAGGCACTAAAGCTGAACGTCCTCACGCCGGTCTTTATGGAAGTCAAAGACGATCGCCCCCGTATTGTAAGCTTCTTTGCCAAACGCGCACGGGGCGCGATGGCACGACATATAATCGAGAACCGTGTCTCAACTTTTGACGGAATCAAAGATTTTGCCGCAGGTGGGTATGCGTTTGACCCTGACCTTTCAACCGAAGGCAAACCTGTTTTCTTGCGGAGCTACCCAGAACCGAACGCAGGCTAAGATCGTAAATAATATATGCGACAACCGACCCGCGCCGGACCGTCAGGCTGACGACACGGCGCGGTCCATTTGGTTATCCGACGCTTCGGTTCATGACTGTTAAATCTCGCATCGCCTCGCCGTCTGTCAAAAGCGTCCAGATGCGAAAGACTGTCATACAATCGCTTTCCTGATCGATCGCATCAGCATGTGTTTCGCGTAGTTTCATGACTGGTACGTCGTTGTTTTCTTTGATCATTCGTAAACCCTTTCGGCAATCGCGTTGATTGCCCCCACGCCATGGAATTGACCGTAGATATCTTTCTAAATTCCTAATGAGGGTCATGTTCATCTCCGGCATTTAATATAATCTCATACCAGTTAATCGCCGCCTCAGCGGCGTGTTGGAGTACAGGCCTATGTTGTTACGCGTAACTGATCTCGTCAAAACGTTCCCCGGTCCGGATGGCCCTTTGCCGATCTTGAACGGGATAAGCATGAAAATGACAGCTGGTGAAACGCTCGCTTTAACGGGAGAATCCGGTTCAGGGAAAAGCACGCTTTTGCATTTGGTGGGCGGATTGGATCAGCCTGATACGGGGTTGGTTGAGATTGATGGGACTGACATTGGTGCGTTGGATGATGCGGCACGTGCCGCCGTTCGTCGCGACAAGGTTGGTGTCGTGTTCCAACAGTTTAATCTCATCCCCTCGCTTACGGTTGCCTCCAACGTAGCGTTTCAAGCACGCCTTGGTGGGCGCGAGGATAAGGTGTGGATCAAAGACCTCGCCACGCGCATGGGTCTTGCGGAACAGATGTCTAAATACCCTGAGCAGCTGTCAGGTGGGCAGCAACAGCGCGTTGCAATTGCACGAACTTTGGCCGCACGGCCCGCGCTGATATTGGCGGACGAACCTACCGGCAACCTAGATGAAGTCACCGCAGATTCAGTATTGAACCTCATGCTGGAACTGGCCGCTGAAACACAGGCGGCACTATTGATGGTGACCCATTCGGAACGCTTAGCCGAACGAATGGATCGCCGGTTGTACCTTCGAGCAGGCCGCGTGGCATGACCAAAGCGGGACTACAGGCACTGTTATCCCATTGGCTGCGTAACCCGATGCAGCTTTTTACATTGATTGTCGGGCTGTCGCTTGCAACGGCGCTTTGGTCTGGCGTGCAGGCGGTGAACGCCGAGGCGCGTGCCAGCTATGATGCCGCGGCGCAGACTTTGGGAGAAGGACAACTCGCGCAGATCACGTCAGCCGATGGTGCAATTCCACAATCCGATTACATTCGCTTGCGGCGTGCCGGATGGTTGGTCAGCCCCGTTGTCGAAGGGCGCCTGGATGGGGCGCGTTTGATTGGTCTAGACCCGCTAACGTCTCCAAGTGGAATGGCGCCGATGGGCGTTCGCGACGAAAGCCTGTCGACTGATGTTCTCATCGGTGGCGTGTTGTTTGCAACGCAAGAGACATTCGATCGATTGAAGGATCATGATGTAACGCGCATCGTGACGCCCGATGCGGCCCCGAATGTTATCATCACCGACGTTGGGACAGCACAACGGCTTCTCGGTTTGGAAAGCACGCTTAGCCGCCTCCTCGTGGCCCCTGAGCAACCGGTTGTGCAAACTCCAATTAGTGAAGTCACCCCGACCTTAACGTTACGCGCCCCACAAGACGTATCCGACGTCGGCAGGCTTACAGACAGTTTCCACCTTAACCTCACAGCATTTGGTTTGCTGTCTTTTGCTGTTGGTATTTTCATCGTGCACGGTGCCATCGGTTTGGCGTTTGAACAACGCCGCCCCGTTATTCGTACGTTACGTGCGCTGGGCTTTCCTTTGCACCGCTTGATCGCTCTGATCGCGATTGAGTTACTGGTGCTTTCGCTTGTCGCAGGGGTTATCGGTATCGGGCTCGGTTACATTGTTGCAGCTGCACTTTTGCCCGATGTCGCCGCGACGATTTCCGGCCTGTACGGAGAATCCGTGTCCGGCACGCTGCAACTACGACCTGAGTGGTGGTTGTCCGGCTTAATGATCGCCGTTGGCGGGACGTGTATGGCGGCTGCGGCGTCTCTGTTTCAGCTCGCACGCATGCCATTGCTTGCCTCGGCGCGACCGCGTGCATGGGCGATGCAATCGGGCAAGGGGCGATTGTATCAAGCAGTCCTCGCGGTGGTGCTGTTGATACTCGCCGTGTTTTTGGGTGCAGTTGGAAACGGCCTCGCGGCGGGTTTCGGCATGCTCGCCGCGTTGTTAATCGGCGCAGCTTTGGCGCTTCCAGTGATCCTTGATCGGATACTTGCGTTTGGTGCGTCGCGGGCAAGATCCGTTATGGCGGAGTGGTTCTGGGCGGACACACGCCAGCAGCTTCCGGGCTTGTCGTTGGCGTTGATGGCCCTTTTGTTAGCGATGGCTGCAAACGTGGGTGTGTCGACGATGGTGAGCAGCTTCCGTCTGACGTTCACGGGGTTCCTCGACCAGCGTCTCGCCTCCGAATTCTACGTTTACGCCGACGACGCGGATCAGGCGGCGGCGTTGCAAACCTACTTAACACCGCGGGTTGACCAAGTCCTGCCGATTCAATTTGCCAACCAAAACGTGCGCGATCTGCCTTCAGAAATCTATGGCCCGACCGCCCACTCGACCTACCGCGAAAACTGGCTGTTCCTGCAAGCAACCTCAGAGGCATGGGCACAGATTGAGGCGGGCGAGGGTGCGGCGATAAACGAGCAACTCGCTCGGCGGGCCGACATAGCCATCGGCGATGAAATCACTTTGGCCGGCGAGCCGTTTCCTGTCCTTGGGATCTATGGCGATTACGGCAACCCAATCGGCCAAGTCATCGTTACCGAAACTGCATTTAACCGACTATTCCCCGAGATTAGGCCGCTGCGTTTTGGGGTGCGGATGGATACTGCGAATGTCCCTGCCTTGGCGGATGCATTGCGCGACGACTTCGGCCTTGAGGACGCAAACATGGTGAACCAAGCGGGGATCAAGGCCTTCTCTCTCAGCGTGTTTGATCGCACATTTACCGTTACTGGTGCGTTGAATGTGCTGACCCTCGCGGTTGCTGGATTTGCGATTTTGATGAGCCTTTTGACACTTGCCACCATGCGCCTGCCACAACTCGCTCCTGTATGGGCACAAGGCCTTACACGGGCGCAGTTGGGGCGCATCGAGATCATCCGTGCTGTCTTACTGGCGCTCCTCACTACAGTCCTCGCCCTGCCGCTCGGTCTCGCACTTGCCTGGACGTTGTTGGCAGTCGTGAACGTCGAAGCGTTCGGTTGGCGCCTTCCAATGTTCTTGTTTCCGATGGACTACGCGCGCCTCGCAATATTCGCAGTTGCGGCAGCGGTTTTAGCGGCCCTTTGGCCTGCTAGAAAACTTGCAAAAACGCGCCCTTCGGACCTCCTCAAGGTGTTTTCAAATGAACGTTAGAATACTTCTGCTTCTCCTTTGGCCTGTCGCGGCGTCTGCCCAAGGCTTCGCTGGCCTCGGGACATCCACTGACGGGTTCGCGACACCTGAGCGCCCTGCGGTCTTTGACTTTAGCGTCGATCACGGGCCGCACCCCGATTACCGAATTGAATGGTGGTATCTAACTGCCAATCTTCAGGACGATGATGGGACGCACTACGGCCTGCAATGGACACTGTTTCGCACCGCTTTGACCCCTGATGGCGGAGACGGTTGGTCGTCGCCACAGTTGTGGATGGGGCATGCCGCCGTCACCACGCCAATTGATCACTACGTTACCGAACGTCTTGCACGCGGTGGGATCGGGCAGGCGGGCGTGACCACAGCCCCGTTTGAAGCGTGGATTGATGACTGGCAACTTTCCGGACCCGATTTCGACAATCTCAATATGACGGCGAGCGGGCCAGAATTTGCCTATGACATGGATCTGATCGCACTGGGAGACATCGTGTTTCACGGCGATGATGGATACTCGGTAAAATCCGCCGACGGGCAAGCATCCTACTACTATTCACAACCCTTTTACACCATCGAAGGGATGCTGACCTTGCCCGACGGGGATGTCCATGTAACCGGAAACGCTTGGTTGGATCGCGAATGGTCATCCCAGCCTTTGTCAGAAAACCAGACGGGTTGGGATTGGTTCTCGCTGTCATTGGACGACGGAAAACTGATGGGGTTTCGCCTACGTCAAGACGATGGAAGCTACTACACATCTGCAACGTGGATAACACTTGACGGTGAAACAACCGCATATGCCGATGGTGCGTTTCAAGCCGAACCGCAAGGGTATAGCAACGTAAATGGCCGTCAGATCCCGACGCAATGGAATGTGCGGCTCGACGAACGTGGGGTCGACCTTGACGTTTACGCCCTCAACCCGAATTCGTGGATGGAGACATCGGTTCCTTATTGGGAGGGACCGATTTTAGTCGAAGGGTCGCACACTGGCGTTGGGTATCTTGAGATGACCGGTTACGAGTGACACAGCTGTGAAGACATGCCTCTCGCTCTAACGGGTGTCCGACGTTAGAATGATCATATGAAACAATCAATTCCCTTCACCCGTGATCTTGTTCTTGTCGGCGGTGGCCACACCCATGCGTTGGTTTTGCGCAGTTGGGGAATGAACCCGCTTCCAGGCGTTCGGCTGACTGTTATCAACCCTGGCCCGACGGCACCCTATTCCGGGATGTTGCCCGGATTTGTTGCCGGCCATTACACCCGCGATGAATTGGACATTGATCTGGTGAAGCTTGCACGCTTCGCAGGTGCACGTATTATCGTCGGCAAGGCCGTAGCGATTGATCCGATCGCAAAAACAATCCGCGTGCCAGATCGCCCTGACATTGCTTATGATGTCGCGGCAATTGACGTTGGCATTACGTCTGAAATGCCGACCCTCGCAGGGTTTGCCGAACACGGTATCCCGGCCAAACCGCTGGGCGTCTTTGCGTCTCGTTGGGATGCCTACCGCACACACGTGACCGCACCTAAAGTCGCCGTAATCGGTGGTGGCGTGGCAGGCGCGGAACTCGCGATGGCGATGGCATACGCCTTGCGCGACCAAGCGCCTGTAGTTTCGTTGATTGATCGTGGAGAGGTGCTGGACGGGTTCAACGCGCCCACGCGCAACCGCCTTCTGGCGGCGCTTGATGACCTTAACGTTTCCCTGGTTGAGCATGCCGAAGTCGCCGAAGTCTTGACCGATGCAGTTCGGTTGACCGACGGCACGCTTATCCCGTCAGATTTCACAACTGGCGCTGCGGGTGCGCGCCCCCATGATTGGGTTTCTGACATCGGTCTTGACCTGCACGAAGGGTCACTTGTTGTTGGGCCAACATTACAAACCTCAGACCCTGATGTGTTTGCGGTTGGTGATTGCGCACATCTTTCCCATGATCCGCGTCCAAAGGCTGGTGTGTTTGCAGTCCGTGAAGCACCCTATCTATTCGACAATCTTCGCGCCCGACTATCGGGTGGTAAGATGCGCAACTACAACCCGCAGAAAGATTACCTCAAACTGATTTCGCTTGGTGGGAAAGAAGCGCTCGCCGAGAAACTGGGCACGGCGCGGCGTAGCACGCTTTTGTGGAAATGGAAAAACCACATCGACCGCACGTTCATGAACCAGTTTGAGAAGCTTCCCCAAATGGAGACCGAGCTGCCGTTGCGTGTGGCGGATGGCGTCAAAGATGCGCTTGGAGATGCACCATTGTGCGGCGGATGTGGCGCGAAGGTAGGACGTGGTGCCCTTCAAGGCGCGTTAAAGACATTGCCAGAAACGGGCCGTGACGACATCGTGCCGTTGGCCGGTGACGACGCAGCGTTGCTGAAAACTGGCGCTGCGTTGCAGGTGTTTACGACGGACCATTTGAGCGCGGTAACAGACGACCCAGTTCTTATGGCGAAGATCACGGCAATCCATGCACTGGGTGATATTTGGGCGATGGGTGCTGACCCGCAGGCGGCTGTATTGTCCCTTACGTTGCCGCGTATGTCGGCCGATTTACAGCAACGCACTGTCACGGAAATCACGCAAACCATTTCCGATAACTTGGGTGGTGCTGCGTTGGTTGGCGGTCACACGACGATGGGTGACAGCATGACCATCGGCTTATCGTTAACGGGACTGTGTTCCGCTGACCCTGTGACATTGGCTGGCGCTCAGGTCGGTGATGTTTTGATTCTGACCAAGCCGATTGGGTCTGGCACGATACTCGCTGCAGAAATGCGCCGCCTTGCGCGAGGGGCGGACGTTTTGGCTTGCTACGGGTCGATGACACAAAGCAACGAGGACATCGCGCGAGCGTTGAAAGATACGCATGCGATGACTGACGTGACTGGCTTCGGCCTTGCAGGGCACTTGGCGGGCATGTGCGAGGCCTCGGGTGTTGGTGCGACAGTGCGATTGGACGAAGTTCCATTGCTCGAAGGGGCGTTGTCGTTGGCTGAATCTGGCGTGCGATCTTCGCTGTTCCCTGACAACCGAAATGACACGCGCATCACTGCACCCGACACCGCGCGCGGCGCCCTTATGTTCGACCCTCAAACAGCGGGCGGATTATTGGCGGCACTCCCACGGGATCAGGCAGTTGCGATTATTAAGAAGCACCCGAACGTTGGGATGTCGATCATAGGTGAGATCACCGAAGGTCGCGGAGTGACATTCAGCTAACGCGTTTAACCCACGTTGCGATTTGTTCGGCCAGATCAGCGCGCGCGTCTTCGGTCAGTTCTTCAGCCTCGAAACGGTGCAAGACTTCGGCATCGTTGTGGGACCGTCCCGATCGATATGTCGGGTCGTAATGTTCTTCCATCAAGGCACGTGCGAGGTCTTCAAATGCGCCGTTTTGCAGAAGTCCAAGCCATGCATCGACCAACCTCCCGCGGTGGCGCCGAAAATACTCTAGTTTATGTGCGAGGGCGTCTGAGTTTGAACTGAGCTCCGAATAGGTGCTCGCTAAATACGCGGCACGTGCATCAAGCGGTGCATCAATCTCAATACGGGGCGCAGCTTTCATCGCCGTCCACAAAGACGGCGGAAGAATACGCGCGCCGACTTTGCTGCTTTCAGCTTCGACTATGATAGGGCGCTTCGGATCAAGCTGCGCCAACGCGCAAGCCAGCGCCGTCTCAAATCCTTTTTGGGCAGGTTGGTCACTATCCATCGCGCCAAGCAAAGACCCGCGATGGTTCGCGATCCCTTCGAGGTCTAAGACCTGAACATCAAGCGTTTTCAAGCGGTGTAAGATGTCCGTTTTCGCCGTGCCTGTATTGCCATCAAGTAGGATTAACCGATGCGGTAATGTCTCTTCATAGAGCGAACTATGAACGAGGTTTCGATAGCTCTGATACCCACCCTCTACCACCTCAGCGCGCCACCCGATCTGCGTCAGGATGGATGCGAATGATCCTGACCGTTGCCCACCGCGCCAACAATAGACGAGTGGCCTCCAGCCGCCATCCATGTCTTTCAGCGGTCCATCCAGATAGGTCGCTACATTTCGCGCCACCATAGCCGCGCCAATTTTGCGGGCTTTAAACGGTGCTTCCTGCACGTAGATCGTTCCAACGCGCGCGCGTTCTTCGTTGCTTAACGAGGGAAGGTTGATTGCTCCGGGGATATGGTCCTCTGCAAACTCCGCAGGCGAACGCACATCAATCACGGTGTCAAACCCGTGGTTCAGGATATCACTTAGGCTGGCAAACGCGGTTCGCATACAGCGCTCTCTATCCTAGCGGGTGAGCAGCTGAAAGGTCCATGTAAACCAGAGTTCGACCTAGCCGTTGGGTGTAAGTGCCGTGCGACCACTTTCATCCAGCGTAAACCAGTTGCCCGCGTCAAGAACCGCAGGCACCAAAGTGCGCCCATACCCCGCGCCTGAATCAAGGTTAACGCGGTTGCCATGATGTTGTGGAAAGTCGAGCGCAGTATGCCCGTGAACCACCACATTGCCGTGGTCGACGTCACTGTCGAGCCAACCGTCACGGATCCACGTAAGGTCTTCTTCAGTTTGTTCGGACAACGGAACGCCGACGCGTAGGCCCGCGTGAACGAACGTATGGTCGTGGGTTTGGTAAAAACGTGGCTGCGCAGCGATCCAATTTAGGTGCTCTTTTGGAACAGCTTTCTGAGCCAGCTCTTTCAAAGAATTCAGTGCATCCGTTGGCGTGGGGTCCAAGCCTTCGGTCGCGAAATCAGTCAGCCCTGTCGCCGCCTGCAAATCGTCAGCATCAATGTAGGATGCGAGCGTCGTATTGCCGCCCAAACGGTGGTGCAGCCACCCTTTGTTGGACAGGATGTGCGCATCTTGGGTGATGCCACTTGTGACAAAACGCCAGAACATGAGGTCATGATTGCCGATCAAGCAGGTCCACGGGCGACCTGCAGCTTGCCCGTCTATCAAGGTTTGAATTGTGTCTTTGGCGTTGGGGCCACGGTCAACATAGTCCCCTAAAAAGACGATAGGGGCATCTGCGCCTCCGTCTGCCTCGATCAATTGCAATGTGCGATCAAGTTGACCGGTAAAGCCGTGAATGTCGCCGACGCAGTATAGCATTTATCGTCCTTCTCGCCGGTGGCGATGGGGGATGGGTTCAAATGATCCAGAATGAAATCGCTCCCGCCCCTTCAGTCCCAAATCATTGGAAAAGAAAGGGCGAGGGCAAAAAGTTTTAGTTAGTGTCAAATGCCAGTGGTTTCACTTGTGTAAACATGCCGGTCGCTTCGAGGTCTTTCAACGCTTCAGCAGGCGCAGCTTCGTCGACATAAAGCAGGGCAATTGCTTCGCCCTTCGCCTCGGAACGACCCAACGTGAAGTTCGCGATATTGACGTTGTTCTTGCCCATAGTTTGGCCAAGCGTACCGATGATACCCGGAACGTCTTCGTTGGTTGTGTAAACCATATGCGCACCAATCTCGGCGTCGATGTTGATGCCTTTGATCTGGATAAACCGCGGCTTGCCATCAGAGAACACAGTACCAGCAACCGAACGCTCACGCTTATCAGTTACAACAGTTACTTTAACATAACCGTCGAATGCGCCGGATTTGTCCTGCTTGGTTGTACTGATCTTGATGCCGCGTTCTTTGGCGATCACTGGGGCGGACACCATGTTCGTGTCAGGGTTAGCCTTCTTCATGATGCCAGCAACCACAGCAGCGGTCAGTGCCTTAAGGTTCATGTCCGAAACGGAACCATCGAACATGATGTTGATGGCCTGAATAGGCTCATCGGTCATCTGACCTGTAAAGTTACCAAGGTGGCCGGAAAGGTTAATCCATGGGCCCATAACCTTGGCTTCTTCAGCAGTCACAGACGGCATGTTCAGCGCGTTGGTCACAGCGCCTGTCAGCAAGTAATCAGACATCTGTTCTGCAACTTGAAGCGCCACGTTTTCCTGTGCTTCGGTCGTTGCCGCGCCAAGGTGAGGTGTCACAACAACGTTTGGCAGGTTGAACAATGGGCTTTCAGTTGCGGGCTCAACCGCAAACACGTCGAATGCAGCGCCAGCAACATGGCCGGACTTCAACGCGTCTGCGAGGGCTTCTTCATCAACCAAACCACCACGCGCACAGTTCACAATCCGCACACCTTTTTTCAGCTTGGCGATGTTTTCGCGGCTGAGGATGTTAGCGGTTTGGTCCGTGAACGGAACGTGCAATGTGATGAAGTCAGCGCGCGCAAACAGATCGTCGAGCTCAACTTTTTCAACACCCATTTTGTCAGCTTTTTCTTCGCTTAAGTAAGGGTCAAACGCCACAACTTTCATCTTCAGGCCGCGCGCACGGTCGCAAACGATACCACCGATGTTACCTGCACCAATAACCCCGAGAGTTTTGCCAGTAAGCTCAACACCCATGAATTTGGACTTTTCCCATTTCCCGGCGTGCGTTGACGCAGATGCTTCAGGAATTTGACGTGCTACAGAGAACATCATTGCGATGGCGTGTTCTGCGGTCGTAATCATGTTGCCGAACGGCGTGTTCATCACGATCACGCCCTTCTTGGACGCCGCTTCTTTGTCAATGTTGTCAGTCCCGATACCGGCACGCGCGATGACCTTAAGGTTCGTCGCATTGTTCAGGATTTTCTCGGTGACTTTGGTCGCAGAACGAATTGCGAGGCCATCATATTGACCGATCACTTCAGCCAGCTTGTCTTTGTCCTTGCCGAGGTCCGGTTGGAAGTCGACCTCAATACCGCGATCGCGGAAAATCTGAACGGCGGTTTCGGAAAGTTTGTCGGAGACGAGTACCTTGGGAGCCATTTTTAGCATCCTTCAATGAAATGTATGGGGTGGGGCCGCACAACGCGGCCCCGAAAATTTGGGATTTATTAACCAGCGATCTCGGTTTGGAACGCCCAGTCGAGCCACGGCAACATCGCTTCGATGTCGGATGTCTCAATCGTGGCACCACACCAGATACGCAGGCCTGCAGGCGCATCGCGGTATGCGCCGATGTCCAATGCAATACCTTCGGCCTCAAGCCGTTTGGCAATCGCTTTGGCAAATGCAGCGCCGTCAGTGATGCGCGGATCAGTGAACTTCAAGCAAACGGAAGTATTCGAACGTGTGGCTGCATCAACCGCCAGATTGTCGATCCAATCACGCGTGGCACAGAAGTTCCAGATTGCGTTCGCGTTCGCATCAGCGCGCATACGCAATGCATCAAGACCACCGATGGATTTTGCCCAGTTCAGCGCGAACAAGTAGTCTTCGACGCAGAGCATGGAAGGTGTGTTGATCGTTGCACCAGTAAAGATACCGTCGATTAGTTTACCGCCCTTGGTCATGCGGAAAATCTTCGGCATAGGCCAAGCAGGTGTGTAGCTTTCGAGGCGCTCAACAGCACGTGGGGACAAAACGATCATCCCGTGGGCCGCTTCACCGCCCATAACTTTCTGCCAAGAGAACGTTGTCACGTCGAGCTTTTCCCAAGGAAGGTCTTGTGCAAACGCAGCCGAAGTTGCGTCACAGATCGTCAGACCAGCGCGGTTGGCAGGGATCGGGTCACCCGCAACACGAACGCCTGATGTTGTACCATTCCACGTGAACACGACGTCCTGGTCGTAGTCCAAGGCTTCCATGTCGATGATGTGACCGTAGTCCGCAATATGCTCGGATGCCTCGATCTTAAGCTGCTTTACAACGTCGCTGACCCAGCCAGCGCCGAAGCTTTCCCATGCAACCATTTGCACAGGGCGTTCGCCCAAGAGAGACCACATCGCCATTTCCATCGCGCCAGTATCTGACGCGGGAACGATGCCGATTTTGTAATCCGCAGGAATGCCAAGCACGTCGCGCGTGCCTTCAATTGCTGCTTTCAATTTGTCTTTGCCCACGGCTGCGCGGTGTGAACGACCAAGTGGGGCGTCCTTCAAAGCGTCGAGTGACCATGTTGGGGGTTTGGCACAAGGGCCAGAGGAAAAACGCGGAT
>CALBVZ010000171.1 GCA_937969445.1 uncultured Octadecabacter sp.
ACGGAAAATTCCTGCCCAGCGCGGAAACTATAGGACGGAAAATCCAACCAAGGAAGAACCCGAAACGGGGAATTCCATGTTAAATCAGTCGTTTTCGCGACATTTTGCCGATCATTACTCTCTGATGTCATGCTGCAACTGCATGGTCAGGCCAATTATCACAGTCCACCAACCACCCGATTCGCGGGCCCCAATGCGCCCTATAACGCAAAAGCCCCGCCTGTTCGCACAGACGGGGCTTCGCAATTTCATCGCCCCAAAAGGGGACAAACCCGAAGGTTTATTCGTCGCCTTTGTTCAAAGCTGCGCCAAGGATATCACCCAAGGACGCGCCAGAGTCAGAGGAACCGAACTGTTCGACTGCTTCTTTTTCTTCCGCGATTTCGCGTGCTTTGATGGACAGACCCAAACGACGTGTTTTCGCGTCGATGTTTGTCACACGTGCGTCGATCTTGTCGCCAACGCCGAAACGCTCAGGGCGCTGCTCGGCACGGTCACGGGACAGGTCAGAACGACGGATGAAGGACTTAGCGCCTTCATAGTCAACTTCGATGCCGCCATCTTCGATTTTAGTGACTTCGACAGTTACGATTGTACCGCGCTTAACGCCGCCAACTGCATCCTGGAACGGGTCACCGTCCATAGCTTTGATAGAGAGGCTGATGCGCTCTTTTTCAACGTCTACTTCAGTAACCTTAGCGTTCACGATATCGCCCTTGCGGAAATCACCGATGACGTCTTCGCCGCGGCCTTCCCATGTCAGGTCGGACAGGTGAACCATGCCGTCGATGTCGCCTTCGAGGCCAATGAACAGACCGAATTCGGTGATGTTCTTAACTTCGCCTTCAACTTCGGTGTTCTCAGGGTGTGTTTCTGCAAACACTTCCCATGGGTTACGCTGTGTCTGCTTAAGACCAAGGGAAACGCGGCGTTTGGATTCGTCGATTTCCAGAACCATGACTTCAACTTCTTGCGAAGTTGAAACGATCTTGCCTGGGTGTACGTTCTTCTTTGTCCAAGACATTTCAGAAACGTGCACAAGACCTTCAACACCGGCTTCCAGCTCAACGAATGCGCCGTAATCAGTGATGTTGGTGACGCGACCAGTGTGTGTTGTGTCCAAAGCGTACTTGGCAGCAACAGCATCCCATGGATCTTCCTGCAGCTGCTTCATGCCGAGGGAGATACGGTGCGTGTCTTTGTTGATCTTGATCACCTGAACCTTGATCGTCTCACCAATTGTGAGGATCTCGGATGGGTGGTTCACACGGCGCCATGCCATGTCTGTCACGTGCAGCAAGCCGTCAACGCCGCCGAGGTCAACGAACGCACCGTATTCAGTGATGTTCTTAACCACGCCGTCAACTTCCTGACCTTCAGTCAGGTTGCCGATAACTTCTGCGCGCTGTTCTGCACGGGACTCTTCAAGGATTGCACGACGGGAAACAACGATGTTGCCACGACGACGGTCCATCTTGAGGATTTGGAACGGCTGCTTCAGACCCATCAATGGGCCAGCGTCACGCACAGGGCGCACGTCAACTTGGGAACCTGGCAAGAACGCAACAGCGCCGCCCAGATCAACAGTAAAGCCACCTTTAACGCGACCAAAGATTGCACCTTCAACGCGCTCTTCGTCTGCGTATGCTTTCTCAAGGCGATCCCATGCTTCTTCACGGCGCGCCATCTCACGTGAGATAACAGCTTCACCGCGGGCGTTTTCGGAAGAGCGAAGGAATACTTCGACTTCGTCGCCAACATTGATTTCTGGGGCTTCGCCAGGGTTTGCGAATTCTTTTACGTCAACGCGGCCTTCCATCTTGTAGCCTACGTCGATGATGGCTTGTCCCGCTTCGATTGCGATGACTTTGCCTTTTACGACACTACCTTCTTGTGGTGTGTCGATTTCAAAGCTTTCGTTCAAGAGTGCTTCAAACTCGTCCATTGATACGTTCTGAGCCATGTGGCGTCTATTTCCGGTCTGTGTTGGCCGCGCGGGATCGTTTCCGCCGGACTTAGGTTATCCCACCAAAGGCGGGGTTAAGTTTACGTTTCGCTGAGGCACCCCAGAACAACAAAAGAGGGCCGGAAACTCCGACCCTGCTCAAGCTGTGCGTTCTACGACCCATCAACAGCCGCGCGTATAGGCGAAAATGGCGTTGTTTGCAAGGGGGAGGCATCATGATTCTATCGCTCCGATCAAGTGTACCGCATCGAGAACTTCTCCGTGTTCTTGAATGTACCACGGCGCTAGATTGTCCAAAATCATCTGACCAATTTCTGCTTCCAGAAATTTTCCAAAAGTAGCTCTATATTGCAGCTTGCTTTGCGAGAGTTTCCCTTCTTCGTCAAGGACGCGATAGCGACCAAGCGGCAAGCCCGATAAAGGCATTTCTCCCTTTTTACCCGTGTATCGAAACAAGTCAGTGCCGATAACATAACCTTGCTCACCAACAGCGTACGTTGGGTGCAACTCCTTGATTGAGATGCTTCCGTCTGGCTCCTGAAGGTTTCGACTATTTAGTCCTGAACGAGGAAGTATACGCCAAAGTTGATCGTCCTTGGCCCTCGATTTTGGTTGAATGGCCCGCTCAAAAGCCAACCAGACCAACAACGGCAAATCTAAGGCCACATCCCGATAACACCTCAACGCCACCTCAACTTTCAACAACACCCGTTTAATCTGACGCATCGACAATCCACTAAGCGGGGCCAACTGCGCCGCCACCTCCGCCGCACGTTCAACTGTGAACTCTGGCCCTTCGCCAAATGGCACTCCAACAATATCCAGCTTATCCAAGACCAAAGCCCGCGTCGCTTCGCCGATCACTGCATCCGTCGCCCCAAGACTCAGCCGAATATCAACGAACTTCTCCAAATACTCCCACCCGTCCTCAAGCTTACCAAACCGATGCTCTGCCATCTTCTGCAAATAACTCGCATTAACCATCAGCACGAAGACATACCCGTCTTGGTCAAACACCAGCTTCATCGCTTCAAGCAGCGCGATCACGTAATCAGGGTGACAGCGATCCAGCTCATCAATCAGAATCACGACGCGGTTGGTTTCTTTGTCTTTCGTCAAAACATCCCGCAACTCAGACAACTGCGCGGGCATTTCATTCTGCCGCACACGTTCCGCCGACAGTTGCGCCGTAACCTGCGCACTAAGCGATTTAGATGCATCCTTGCCAAACTGTGTGACCAGATCGTCCACAAGGCTTTTACGACCATCTGCCGCAAGCTTCTCTTCAAGGGCCCCCATCGCCTCTTCGCCCGCTTTTCGCGCAACAACAGTTGCCGCAATCTTTGTGCCGCCCCACAGCAATTTCTTGCCCGTTCCCCAC
>CALBVZ010000172.1 GCA_937969445.1 uncultured Octadecabacter sp.
CCTTTGGCATGACGCCATCCGCGATCCAGCGTTTCAAGCATCTCATCGCTGCTCTCAACAGCATGTACTTCGCAGTGTTCCGCCAGAGGTATGGAAAACGTCCCTGCCCCGGAAAACAGATCAACAACACGTTTCGAGCCACGCACAGTTTCCATGACCGCAGAAACCAGCGCGTGCTCCCCTTCACGAGTTGCTTGGAGGAACGCGCCTGCGGGGGGGGCGACATTGGCCTTTCCAAACACTTGATCAGGCGATTTGCGTGTCACAACGACATCATCGTTCCATGCCAACCGCGCGAGGTTATGGACCTCAGCCAGCCCAGCAAGTTCAACGCGCAACTGACCCGTCAGCTCGCGTTCGGTTTCAACGAATACATCCAAGCCGCCAAGCGTGTCCGTGACAGTCAAATTGATCTCGGACTTCCGTGAGGCTGCGATGATAGTTAGCGCTTCAAGTGCCGGAAACCCAGCGAGGATCGATGGCAGCAATAGCTGGCAATCGGGAACCTCAATCAGCGCATCGGATCCTTTTGCATGAAATCCTACCATCGCGCCCTTCTTGGTCCGCTTCGCAGATAGTCGAGCACGGCGACGGCTTTGGGCAGGTGATGTGTGAAGGTTACGAAACGGAAACGGCAGGTCACGTGCGGTCATTGCCCGTTCGACAATCGTCTTCTTCCAATCAGAAACAAAATCATCCGACGCGTGTTGCATTGCGCAGCCACCGCAGCTTTTGAAATGGCGGCAAGGTGGTTTAACGCGATCCGCGACAGGTGTAATTATCCGCGCATTGCCATCTGGCTGAGGCTCAACTTCTTCGCCGGGTAGAACCCGGTCCAAAAGCGTACCATCCGCCAATTGCCCAAGCCCTGCTTGCGTCAACCGTTCTACTATCTGTGTCATCTATTCCGCCGCATCTACTTTGTCGTCGAACCCGCCAGACTGACGGTTCCAATACTTTGCATAGGTCCCTGCCCGTTTCAGCAAGTCCTCATGTGTTCCTTCTTCCACAATGCGCCCTTCTTCCAGCACAATTATGCGATCCATGTCAGAAATCGTCGAAAGGCGGTGGGCAATTGCAACAACTGTCTTGCCTTCCATTACGCGACCTAACGCAATTTGGATTGAGGATTCCACTTCAGAGTCGAGCGCGGAGGTTGCTTCGTCCAAAATTAAAATCGGAGCGTCTTTCAGCATCGCGCGCGCCAATGCAATGCGTTGGCGTTGCCCACCTGACAGCTTAACACCGCGTTCGCCGAGATGAGCATCGTATCCGGTACGGCCCGCGTTATCCCGTAGATCGGCAATGAAATCGTGCGCTTCAGCCTTTCGTGCAGCCGCGATCAATTCGTTCTCAGTCGCGTTTGGGCGCCCATAAGTAATGTTGTCGCGCGCTGATCGATTGAACATCGCCGTTTCTTGCGTGACCATTCCGATATTCTCTCGAAGGCTATCTTGTGTGATGCCACGAACGACCTGCCCGTCGATCAAAACGTCGCCGTCTTCAGGATCGTAAAGGCGCAACAACAGCGCGACGAGCGTCGACTTTCCCGCTCCAGACGCACCAACAATGCCAAGTTTTTCACCCGCCTTAATCGTCAGATTGATACCGCCAACGCCGCCCGTTTCACCTCCGTATTGAAATGACACATCGCGAAATTCTATTTTTGCTTGGGAAACAGACAAGGGAACCGCGCCTACCTCGTCCGTCAACTGATGTGGCGGGGTCAATGTCTTCATACCGTTTTCGACTTCACCGATGTGGCTAAAGATACCCATAAGGACAAAACTTACCCAACCGGTCATTTGGCTCAGCCGAATGGACACAGCGCCAATCGCCGCGAGGTCACCAGGGCTAACGCCGCTTTCACGCCAAAACAGCCCAAAGCCGACCATTGCGAGAGGTAGGATACCAGCAAGCGTAATGAGGCCAAAACGAAACAGTGTCGCCAGCTCGCCGAAGTCGAGTGCACGGCTACGTAGGTCCTGCATTGCGTGTTGTGCAGCATCGGATTCATGCCCCGTTCCAGCAAACAGTTTAACCGTTTTGATATTTGTAATCGTGTCGACCACTTGCCCCGTCAACGTCGCGGCGGCCTCAGCGCGGGCCTTAGATCGCAAGCGGATGCGTGGTAAAAAGAAACGCAGAAATAAGACGTAGCTTAGTAGCCATAAAAGCATGACAGCCAAAAGGCGGATGTCGATTGTTGAAATCAAGATCGCCGTTCCGAATACGGTCGCCAGTGCAAACAAGATCGCGTTTACCGTTTCAATCACGGTTTCCGTAATCGAGCGCCCGACCTGCATTTGCTTCTGCGCAATTCGCCCCGCGAAGTCATTGTCAAAGAACGTCACCGCTTGCCCAAGCGTCCAACGGTGCAATCGACCAACCACCAACGTGAATAGGTTCGGCCCCATGACGACCGATTGAAATGACGCCGATAGCCCGAACAGCGCTGGCCGCATGATCAACAAAAGGAAAACAGCAAAGATGAGGACGCCAGCATTTTCAGCCAACGGTTCCCCCAAAACGGCGATGTCAACGACTTGCCCAAGCAGAAACATCGCCAAAACTTCTGACGCCCCTGCGAGCGCCGAGACCAGTGCAGCCAATCCAATTATGCGCCAAGCACCTGAAAGCGCCCAACCGTAAAACCGCGCGAGCGTCGTTGGTGGTGGGCCGTCGGCCTCCATACGGCTATCAATCAAACCGCCGAGCGTTTGAACTGCTTTTTGGTATTTAGCTTTGATCATATAACGCCCTCAAATTCGGTCCCGATAAAGCCACCAGATTGACGTTCCCAGAAACCGGCGTACTGGCCCCCCAAAGCGAGAAGTTCTTGGTGGGTTCCGTCTTCAATGATTTTTCCAGCATCCATCACAACAATCCGATCCATCTTCGCAATTGTCGAAAGACGGTGCGCGATTGCGATAACTGTTTTCCCGTCCATCAAATCGGCCAGTGTCGCCTGAATTGTCGCCTCGACCTCGGAGTCCAAAGCGGATGTCGCTTCGTCCAACAACAGGATCGGAGCATCTTTCAGGATTACGCGTGCCAACGTAACGCGCTGACGCTGCCCACCAGACAACTTAACGCCACGTTCACCGACCTGCGCATCGTACCCTTTGCGGCCTTCGCCATCTTCAAGGTCGAGGATAAAATCATGCGCTTCCGCTTGCTTAGCCGCCGCAATCAATTCGTCTTCCGACGCGGTTGGATCACCGTACAAAATATTATCACGCACAGAGCGATGCAAAAGCGCGCTGTCTTGTTGCACCATACCAATCGCATGGCGCAGAGAGTCTTGGCTGACCATTGAAACATCTTGCCCATCGATTAGGACACGACCCGCTTCCGCGTCATAAAACCGCAAGAGTAGTTTCAAGAGGGTCGATTTTCCCGCACCAGATCGCCCGATTAGTCCGACCTTTTCCCCCGCCTTAATATTCAACGAAAGCGCGTCGATACCACCCGAAGATCGTCCGTAATGATGGCTCAAGTTCTCGATCTGTAAGCTACCACCGGAGATCTCAAGTGCAGTTGCGGAATCTGAGTCCGTCAAAGTGATTGGTTGCGCGATCGTCTCCATGCCCTCGGAAACCACTCCAAGGTTTTGGAATAGATTTGTTACCGCCCACATGATCCAGCCTGTCATGGAATTCAGTCGCAATGTCAGCGCCGCAGCCGCGGCAACAATGCCTGCCGTCGCAAATCCTCCAGACCACAACCACAGCGCCCATCCAACAACTGTAACGATCAAGAGGCCATTCAACAGCACCAAGGTCACGTCCATAATGGTATAAAGGCGCATCTCTTTCTGAAATGCCGCACGGGTCGCCTCAATCGCGTCATAGGCGTAGTCAATTTCGTGATCATGGTGCGCGAACATTTTAACGGAATGGATATTTGTATAACTGTCGACCACGCGACCTGTAACTTCTGAACGCGCATCTGAAGACGCCTTAGACGCGGGACCCACCCGCAGGATTGTCCAGCGCATCAGCGCACCATACAGAACAAACCAAACCAGCAAGGGCAGCAATAGTCGAGGATCAGCGCCCAGCAAAAGAACGCCCGCACCGATGATATAGGCCAAAGAAAACGTCACGGCATCGAACACCTGAAATGCTGCTTCGGACGCGGCTGGAGGGGTCTGCATAATGCGGTTTGCGATGCGGCCTGCAAAATCATTTTCGAACCAACCAACCGACTGGCGTAATACGTGCCGATGGGCACGCCAGCGTACAATTGCCGCGAAGTTAGGTATGATTGATTGGTTCAGCAACGCGACATCAATCACCTGCATCAACGGGCGCAGCGTTAACAAGAACACGCCCATCGCAATGAATTCCCAACCATAGTCGGCCCAGAATGTAACCTCGCTTCCTGGTGCGATTAGGTCGACCAAACGGCCCATATAGGCAATCAATCCGATCTCGATTACAGCTACGATCACCGACATAAATCCAGCCACCCAGAAGACCCGTTTGAACGGGCGCGCATAGGTCATCAGGAACGGCCAAAGGCGCGTTGGAGGAGTGTCGTCCTCAACGTAGTTTTGATATGGATCGACAAGGTTTTCGAAGAAACGGAACACGCGCGGTCTCCTTACATCGCATTCATAGTCCGCTTTGGTTCACAAGAAAACCAGACTTGAAAAGAACGCGAGGGCGACAGCCATTGTACGCATGAAAATTTGCCACTTGGCTGGGTCCGCTAAAAGCGATTTCAGCAAGCTGCCCGCGTAAGTCCAGAACAGGCACACCCCAAGGTTAATGCATGAGAATGCCGACCCAAGCACCACGGCTTGCTCAATTGGCGCGAGCTCGGTCAACAAAGCAGATGCAGATGTCGCGACCGCCCAGATCTTCGGATTTACCCATTGAAAAAGCACTGCTTGGACAAACGTGAAAGGGCGGTCTGTGTCGCGCGCTTGCGCAGGCTTTGCATGCCATAGCTTCCATGCCATCCATAAAATCCACGCTGACGCGATAACCATCAGTATGATCCGCAACATTGGAAAGGCCGTAATCAATGTGCCCAGTCCCAAACCGGTCACAAAAGCAATGACGCCAACCCCAATGGCAACCCCCAATAGATGAGGCAAGGTCGCTTTAAACCCGAAACGTGCGCCGGAAGATGTAAGAAGGATGACGTTCGGTCCGGGGGAAAATAGGCCGAAAAAAACGAAACCCAACAACGCCATCATGGCAAACTCAGCAACTCAGCTTTGGTGGCCGAAAACTTCGACTTTAACCACGCGTCTTCAAGTTGCCTTAACCGATCACCGAGCGCTTTACCTGAATAGGTTGGCATTAAGTCCGCCGCAACGAGCGGGAAATTCGCATCCGCGCCCATCCAAATATCTTCAAGGGCACTTACATCGAACGGCTGAAGCAAAGACGCCCAGCGCAGCAAAAGACAATGAACAGCGGGCCAGTAGCCGTACCAATAGCCTAACTCATGGGGTGGCGTTGTCGTTCCCGCTTCGTGTTTAACGATCTTGATTTTCTTCGCATCCACTTTGGAAAGACGCAGACGTTCAGCAACATCTTCACACCCCAACGACGCAAGACGTGTTGCGATGTCACTTGGCGGTAACATGCGGCCTTCGAGTGGATATTGTTCTTCTAGGTCGATCAAACGCGCAAGGGTTAGTACGCTGGCGCCTGGAAGGATGCGAAGCAGAACGCCAGATTGCTCCATCGCTCCAATGACAGGCGCTGCGTCGAAATCCGCAATCAAACGGGTTATTTCCGCGCCGATGCGTTCACGTGAAATTCCCTTAAGCCCGTCGGCAAGCATAGCGCAAGCCGCAAGGCCGTCTTGATCAATCCCGTTTTTGTAGGTTCCCAGCGTCGCAATGAACCGGAAGAACCGCAGGATACGAAGATAGTCTTCTTGGATCCGTTTAACAGGATCGCCAATGAACCGAACCTTCCGGGCTGCAAGATCAACAGAGCCACCAACGATATCACGTACACGACCTTCACGGTCTGCATAAAACGCATTAATCGTGAAGTCGCGTCGCATGGCATCGTCTTCAATGTTATTTGAGAACGCTACAGTGGCGTGTCGGCCATCCGTTTCAGCATCCGTTCGGAACGTTGTAATTTCGTAAGTTCCACCGCCAAATGGAGCTACCGCAGTTATTGTCCCATGTTCTGCTCCGGTCGGGATGGCCTTCCAGACGTCGCGTCTGAACTTCAGGCTTTCGATGATCTTTACGGTGTCATCAGGCAGAGCGTCAGTACTCAGATCTACATCGCTTACGTGGCGGTTCAGGATGGTATCCCGCACACATCCACCCACAGCGTAAATCTGAAAGCCCGCGGCTTCAAATGCCACCATGAGCGTTTGTAGAAATTCGTTCGTTAGCCATTGTGGCTCTCCGACATAGCGCAGGGTTCCATCCGCCCCCCAAAGGGATCGTGCTTTGTCTATCATTGAAACACCTCCGCCATCCCGCGCAGGATACGCGCAGTCGCGCCCCAAATGTAATACGGACCGTAAGGAGCCGCGTAATAGTAACGCGTTTGACCTTGCCAAACGCGACCTTCGATCCGGTAATTCATGGGAGTCAGAACATGCGACAAGGGCACCGTGAACACCTCGTCCACCTCGCCGGGTTCAGGAGTGAACTTAAGCCCTGAAGGAACCATCGCAACAATAGGCGTGATCGAATAACTGGTCACAGTTTCATGTGTAGGGAGCAAGCCGAGAACATTGACGACAGACGGATCTAGCCCGATCTCTTCCTGCGCCTCACGCAATGCGGTCTGTGTGAGATCACGATCGGTGTCATCCATGCGACCACCTGCAAATGCAATCTGCCCTGCATGGTGTTTAAGATGTGCTGCTCGTTTGGTGAGGATCAGTTCACCTGCTTCGGTGATTGTGATCAAGACAGCAGCGGGCTTAAGCTCTCTGTCTTTTGGCAACACGACGCCAGAATTCAAATCAAAATCAGAGGACTCCCGTCGCACGTTTTCGATCGTGCGACAGAGAGTATTCTTTAGATCATCATTCCAAGATTTATGGTTTTGCATCTGGTCCTTCAGTCGCCTCGAACCCCAGTGTGTTCGGCTGGAACACATAATGCGCACCACAGAACTGGCAGTCTGCTGTAACAGTGCCCTCAACAGTTGTCATATGGGCAATGTCCTTGGCGGAATAGATCGACAACGATTGACGGACTTTGTCTGACGAACAAGAACAGCCAAAATTCACAGGTTGTGGGTCAAACACGCGCGGCTCTTCTTCGTGGAACAAACGCACCAACAGCTCAGTTGGTTGAACAGTTGGCCCGATCAATTCCAATTCTTCAGCTGTACGCATTAGCATAGTCGCACGGTTCCAGTTTTCACCTTCATCATCGTTCATCAGGTCTTCAACTGCGGTTAAGCCATTATCGGCCCCGCCATCTGGATTGGCCAGTGGAGACGCCTTAGGCATTGCCTGCAACATAATACCGCCAGCGCGCCACGATTCTGCTCCGCCTGGAACTTGCGCCTTGCCGTAGGTCAACTGGAACGCCGTTGGCAGTTGTTCAGACTGTGCGAAATACGCTTCGGCGCAGGCTGCCAGTGACCCGCCAGCAATTGGCGTGATTCCCTGATACGGGGTGTTCCCTTCACCCTGATCGATCAAAATAGCAAAGTAGCCTTTGCCAATCTGTGAAAAACCATCGCCAGTTGGGTCGATCTCGTCTTTATCATAGCTAGCATAGGCACGGATTCGTGCGGGCTTACCGTCAGCCGTCGGACCATAGTAATCCGTAGCGATCAGCCGCGCGGGTCCGTCACCGCGCACTTGCAACGACAATTTCCAACGCAGTTTGACCGTTTGCCCGATCAATGCGGTCAACAATGCCATTTCGGCCACCAAGGCTTCAACAACTGGCGGATAGTCGTGCTGCGACAATACTTGATCCAAGACGCCATCAAGACGTGCGACGCGACCCCGAATATCGGAGCGGTCGAGCTGGAACGGCAGGACGGTATCATCCCAAGCAATCTTAGACGCATTTGTATTGGCTTTAGTCATGGGGCTTTCCTAACAAGTCGAGGATGGGCATACCGCGTCCATATAGGTGCCACAAGTCATGGGAAAAGGGGCGATATGAGACGATATGGCGAACGAGTTGACCCAGCTATGCGTTACACGCTGCGACCTGGGGCATATGTGATCCTTCAGAGGGGGCGGAATCTGTTGCTTACCGAGCAGGATGGCGACCGTTTGGAACACCCTGAAATGCAGCTACCCGGTGGCGGAATAGATGCTGGCGAACAAGTTCTGCCCGCGCTGCACCGCGAAGTGATGGAGGAAACCGGATGGACGATGGACCGTCCCGTGCGCATTGGTGCTTTTAGGCGCTTTGTATTTATGCCCGATTACGACATGTGGGCCGAGAAAGTTTGCACAATTTACTGGTCTAGACCGGTACGTTGCTTGGGCCTGCCAACCGAAGAACTGCACATGCCAGTTTGGGTTCCGATGAACGATGCCCCTGCCCTACTTTCTAACGAAGGGGATGCCGCGTTCGTGGCCAGCTTGCTCTAACCCTCAAATCGCGTTAATCCGCCAATAATTCAACTTCAGGAGCGTTCCATGTCTGCACCAAAAAAAGTCGTCCTTGCCTATTCCGGCGGATTGGACACGTCCATTATTTTGAAGTGGCTGCAGACAGAGTATGGCTGTGAAGTCGTCACGTTTACCGCTGATCTCGGTCAAGGCGAAGAACTTGAACCCGCACGTCGCAAAGCAATCGACATGGGTATTCCCGAAGAGAGCATCTACATCGAAGACGTCCGTGAAGAGTTTGTCCGCGATTTCGTTTTCCCGATGTTCCGCGCAAACGCTGTTTACGAAGGTCTGTATTTGCTGGGTACATCCATTGCGCGTCCCCTTATTTCGAAACGTTTGGTTGAAATCGCCGAAGAAGTTGGAGCGGATGCGGTCGCTCACGGCGCAACTGGTAAAGGCAACGACCAGGTGCGCTTTGAGCTGGCAGCTTATGCCCTGAACCCAGACATCAAAGTTATCGCGCCATGGCGTGAGTGGGATCTGTCGTCCCGCACGAAGCTTTTGGAATTCGCAGAAGCACATCAAATTCAAGTTGCGAAAGACAAACGTGGCGAAGCGCCGTTCTCTGTTGATGCCAACCTGTTGCATACATCGTCCGAGGGTAAGGTTCTTGAAGACCCCGCCGAAATGGCACCTGACTACGTTTACCAACGGACCGTTGCACCTGAAGATGCACCAAATGAGGCGCAATTCGTTGATATTGGCTTTGAACGTGGCGACGCGGTTTCTATTGATGGCGTAGCGATGTCACCTGCTGAAATTCTTACCAAACTCAACGAGTTAGGTGGTATGCACGGGTGTGGGCGCCTTGACCTTGTTGAGGGTCGTTTCGTTGGGATGAAGTCCCGCGGTATTTACGAAACACCAGGCGGTACGCTGCTTCTTGAAGCACATCGCGGCATCGAATCCATCACTCTTGATCGCGGCGCAGCGCACCTCAAAGAC
>CALBVZ010000173.1 GCA_937969445.1 uncultured Octadecabacter sp.
TGCGCTTGAGGTGTACGCGACCGTTCGCTAAATGCCTCTCACGCTTCAAGACCTGCGGTCGTGGCGGAATTGGTAGACGCGCAGCGTTGAGGTCGCTGTGAGGTAACACTCGTGGGGGTTCGAGTCCCCCCGACCGCACCACCTCCCATTTTGGGAAGGTAAATGAAGATTTCGGATTTCCATGAGCTTTAGATTACCCTGCATCGCGTTATGGCAGAACGCTGATCCAAATTGCTGTTGTGAAGACTGACAGAACTGTTCCGATCAACACGGCTGAAGCTGCCACGCGTTTTGCGGTTCCATACATGTTTGCAAAAACATAGGCGTTAATGCCTGGCGCAACGGAAGCCGTTAGGACCGCTGAGCGGAATGCTTCGGTGGATAGACCGGCGGCGCCCCCCAAGGTCCAGACGATGATCGGGTGCAGCCCGAGGGAAATCGCGCAGACGAATAGGATTGTGCGCAAATCACCCTCTGGTCGGTAGCGAAAGAGCACACCGCCCAAGCCGAACAAGGCGGCGGGTAGGGCAGCCCTTGCCATCAAACTTGTCGCGTCTGTTAATACCGTTGGCAATGGGATGTTGCCCAAGTTGACCACAAAGCCGAGCCCGATCGCGAGAACTAATGCATTTGTGAATATCGCTTTGATGACTTTAGCGGGTATCTGGTGCAGGGCTGTGCCTTTCGCGCGCGCAAGTTCCATCGCGGTAATGCCGAGCAGATAACCAAACGGCGCATGGATCGCGATGATTGCGTAGTTGCCCAGCAAAGCATCTGAACCATAGGCACGTTCCGTAATCGGCAAACCTAGAAGTAAAGTATTTGAAAATAAGCAACAAAATCCAATTGCAACACTGTCCTCCCACGAGCGGGCGAAAAAGAAACGTGCCCCGAGTAAGCCTGCAATAAACGCTGCAACCACGCCTGAGTAAAAGCTGAAGAGTAGGGGGACGTCGAAGTTCTGTTGTAAATCCAAAGTGGATATCGCGCCGAATAATAAGCACGGGATGGCGAAGTTTTGTGCGAACTTCATCAGCCCATCAACGGCATTTTCCGTGAAATACGCGCGCCAAACAGCCAGATAGCCGAACCCAATCACGAGAAAAACAGGAAGAACGACGGTGAGGATGTCAAGCATTGAACGCGTATCCCTTGTGGGTAGGCCGCGCCTTCGGCGAGCGTTTTTTGGTCAAGATGAAGGGGCGAACGTCATTAGTCTTCAAGTGTTAGTTCCAACCCATCAAAGGCGGGTTGGATGTTGTCAGCGGTTTCCGCGTTCAACGTCGCGTAGTCCAGATCAATGTGCATGTTGGTCAACACAGCGTGCTTGGGGCCAACACGTTCGATCCACTCAAGCGTTTTGGCAAGATGGGCGTGGGTCGGGTGCGGATCGCGACGCAAGGCATCGACGATCCAAAGATCGAGGTTCTCAAGCTTTGGCCAGACATTATCGGGAATGTCGGACACATCGGGCAGGTAAGCGGCATCACCGATGCGAAAGCCAAGGGCATCGATGCTGCCGTGTTCGACTTCGAATGGGGACAGGGTGATCGGGCCACCGGCGCCGTCAATCGTAACGTCTCCGTCAATGGTATTGAGGTCACAGATCGGCGGATAGCTAGACCCTTTGGGTTGCACAAAGGCATAGCCAAACCGCGCGAGAAGTTGGTTGCCGGTGTCGCCATCCGCCCAAACCTGAAGGCGTTGGCGCATATTGAAAACGACCATGCGAATGTCATCAAGGCCATGAACATGATCGGCGTGCGCGTGTGTGTAGATCAGCGCGTCTAACTCACCCACGTCGGCATCCAGCAGCTGCTGGCGCATGTCGGGTGAGGTGTCGATAAGAACACGGGTGACACCGTCCGGCGAGGTGCGTGTCACGAGGAGCGAGCACCGTTTGCGGATGTTTTTCGGGTTGCTCGGGTCGCAGTCACCCCAATGCCCGCCAATGCGAGGAACCCCCCCAGACGAGCCGCAACCAAGGATGCGTAGGGTTGTTGTCATGGCGTCCAACCTGCGGCTTTGTCGAAAAGGCGCTCAAAGTTGGCGGTGGTTTGTGCGGCGAAATCTTCATAGCTTAGCCCGAACACTTCGGCTCCGACTTTGGCGGTATGTGCGGTATAGGCTGGTTCATTGCGACGTCCGCGGTGGGGCGGGGGCGCGAGGTAAGGGCTGTCAGTTTCCACCAAAATCCGGTCCACCGGTGCAGAGGCGAAGATATCGCGCAGCTCTTGGGATTTGGGGAAGGCAGCGATGCCGGACATGGACAAATAGAACCCGTGATCAAGCGCGGTGCGGGCCAGTTCTGCACTGCTAGAGAAGCAATGCATCACACATTTGAACGCTTTCTTTTTATGTGCCGTTCCTAGAATTTCGGCCATATCATCATCTGACACTCGATTGTGGATGATTAATGGCAGCCCCGTTTCTTGGGCGGCTTGCACATGAACGCGCAGGGATTGTTTTTGAATCTCGGCGGATTCAGCGGTGTAGTGGTAATCCAGCCCGCTTTCACCAATGCCAACCATCTTTGGATGCTGGCTCAGTGCGATCAGTTCATCCACTGTTGCTAAGGGTTCGTCAGCCGCGCTCATCGGGTGGGTGCCTGCGGCGTAAAAGACGGGATCATAGGTTTCGGCGATGGCGCGGACTTGGGGTTCATTCTTAAGTTTGGTGCAGATCGTGACCATGCGGGTTACGCCCGCTTCCACGGCGCGCGCAATCACATCAGCGCGTTCCTCATCGAAATCCGGAAAGTCGAGGTGGCAGTGGCTGTCTACAATTTGTGGCGTGCTCATGTGATCCTCACTTCAGGTCACGTCCTGCGCGGCCTTTTCGATCTTAAATAGCGTATCAAGGATGAGGGCGGCAGGGTCAAGATTGACGGCCTTACCATGGCGCGTGCGTTCGGACACGTCTTGGGCCAATGCTGCCCACCGCCGTGCGGCGGTATCATGTGGGGATAGCTTTGCCAAAAGCGCCGCTTCGCCCTGTGCCGCTTGGGTATGGGGCGGGCCTTGGATGCCTGCACGTGCGGTGCGGGCAAGGAATTTATCGATAAGATCGAGAACCAAAGCAAACCGGGTGGCACCTGCTTTGCCCGTGCAACTATCTGCAAGCTTCGCGCCGCGCTGGCGATCAAACCTTGGCAAGCCGTTGAACAGGCTTATCAATTCGGAATATGCAGAAAGGCCGTCCAGGTTTGTCAGACGGATTGCTTCGCCCACGGAACCACCGGAAAGTGCGGTCAGGGCTTCGCCTGCGTCCGTTACAATTCCAGCGGCGGCAAGGGCGGCTGTCACATCATCCGCGCCAAGCAGACCGCAGCGCAATTCGCGACACCGCGACCGGATTGTGGGCAATAACCGCGATGGTTGGTGCGAGAGCATCAAGATCACGGCATCAGCGGGTGGTTCTTCCAGCAGTTTCAGGATCGCGTTGGCGGCGTTGACGTTCATTTCATCCGCTGGGTCGACGATGACAACGCGGCGCCCACCATCAGTGGCAGACATGCCAAAGAAGTTCTTAAGTTTGCGCACTTCATCCACTGTGATCACGGACTTGAGCTTGTCCTTTTTGTCGTCCCACGCGCGACGCAGCACGAACAATCGCGGGTGCGCGCCGGAACGGATTAGGCGCATATCGGGGTGATCGTCGTCCAGCATCAGGCTGCTCGGTGGAGGCGGCGCACCAAACATATCATCGTCCGCAACAAGGGGTTGGGACAGCAGAAACGCGGCCATGCGCCATGCAAGCGTGGCTTTGCCCACACCTTGCGGTCCAGTGATCAGCCAACCGGAATGTAGGCGGCCAGACGCAAAGGCATCAAGGAAATCAGACTCGGCACGGGATTGGCCAAATAGATCAACGGTTTCAGACGGATGCGGTGCACCTTCAATCTGGTCGGGTAGCGGGCGATCTTCGGGAGCGGTGGCCATCAGTTGGCCGTCGCGCGGTCGGCCACATGCACGGCGATTTCAGCGGCAACAGCAACAGGGTCACGGTTGCCATCAATCAGCACGCAGCGTTTAGGGTGGGCTTTGGCAAGGGCAAGGAAACCGTGGCGCAGAGTTTCCTGAAATGCGAGCCCCATGTCTTCAAAGCGGTCTTCGCCAGAGCCCCGTGCAAGGCCACGCGCAAGCGCGATCGCGGGGTCCATGTCGATGATGAAAGTTAAATCAGGTTCCCGCCCGATCATGACATTGTGCAACGTATCAACCGTGCCACGCAGATCACCGCGTGTGGCACCTTGATAAACGCGGGTGCTGTCGGCGAAACGGTCACAAATGACAGTTTTTCCTGCGGCAAGTGCGGGCTGGATCGTCTTTTCCAAATGGTCGCGTCGTGCGGCCGTAAACAGTAGGATTTCGGTTTCCGCGGACCAACGTTCTGTATCGCCGGTCAACAGCAGCGCGCGAATTTCTTCCGCCCCAGCGCTCCCGCCCGGTTCGCGCGTCAAAATCGCATCAGGGATGCGGTCTTGAAGCAGTTTGGTTTGGGTGGACTTACCGGACCCGTCGATGCCCTCAAAGGAAATGAACAACCCTTGCGGTGTGCCGCCATGCGCGTGATCTGCCACGTTTATTCTGCCTCAACTACAACGTCGTCAGGCGTTCTGACACGTTCGATCAACACGTCTGCTGCGGTACGCAACCGCGTGTTGAAGCCGCCAGCAGCGATTGATGTGTCCGCAACAAGAGGGACGCGGGTTTCGGGTAGGTTTTCAAGGCGAATTACCAATTCAGCAATGGCATCCCCTTGGGTTACTGGCGCTTGGATCGGGCCGTTGAAAATGACTTCAGCATCAATTTCAGCGCCGCCAGCCGTTGGAACCAGCAAAGACAGGTCTTCTTCAAGCATCAGGCCAACATGGGGCACTTCGCCCATCCAGACTTCGGCTTGGGCGATACGCGTGCCGCCACGGGCAACATCGCGCTGGGCGAACTGACGGAAGGCCCAGTTGACGATGCGCTCGGCTTCCTCAGCGCGGGCTTGAGCGCTGTCGAGACCTGTGATGACAAAGATCACACGGCGGTCACCTTGTTTGGCGGATCCCACCAGCCCGTAGCCTGCCTCAGACGTATGGCCGGTTTTCAAACCATCTGCGCCGATGCCGAGACCTAATAAAGGATTGCGGTTTTGGGTGTTGGCGGGGTGTTCACCGTCATAGTCAAACGATTGCTCAGAAAAGAGAGGGTAGAACGTTGGGTAGTCTGTGATTAGCCGATCCGCCAGAATGCCAAGGTCACGCATAGACATGCGTTGACCAGCCGCAGGCCAGCCGTTGGAATTGGCAAAGCTGGAATTCATCATGCCAAGTTCACGCGCACGCACGGCCATCTGCTGTGCGAACCCCGCTTCGGTCCCGCTGCGCGATAGACCTTCGGCCAGCACACAGGACGCATCGTTGCCTGATAGAACGATCACGCCGCGCAACAGGTCCTCGACGCGCACGCGGTCTGTGGTGTCAAGAAACATCGTCGATCCGGTGTAGTTCATGCAGTGCTGCGACACAGGCAGAACATCATCTACGGTGACAATCGGATCTTGCCCGTTCAATGGGTTGATCGCCTCAAACGCCATATAAAGCGTCATAAGTTTGGACATGGACGCAGGCGGCAAGGGGTCGTCTGCATTCTTTTCCAACAGAACGATACCTGTGGAATGGTCCAAAACATAGGCTGCCGTGGCGCGGGTGTCGAAAGTTTGTGCGCCCAGTGGTACGGCGCTTGTGATCAACAGTGCAAATGTAGCGAGATGGCGGATCATAGGGCCTCTTGGTGGCAGTTAGTTGGTGACGAAATACGCGTCTTCAAAGCCTTGTGCTTTGACTTGGCGCAAAAGCTCTGCGCGCTCGGATTCAGATGTCGCTGGGCCGACGATGACACGCCAGAAAGTGCGCCCTTGGCTGGTTTGCTCTAGCACAGTTGGAACAATGCCGTTGCCGCGCATGCGATCAGCGGTGCCACGGGCGTTGTCTTCAACTGAGAAGATACCAAGCTGGATGAAAGGACGTTCCAAGTTCGAGGACACCGCTGGTGCGGCGACCGGGCTTGGTGCCGGAACTGGCGCTGCTGCGGCGGTTTCGATCGCGGCAGCGGCCGCCGCGATTGGGTCGGCTGCATCGCCATCAAGGGGGGTGCTTTCTATTGGTGCGGCTGCGATGTCTGTCGGGGCCTCGAAGTCAGCAGTTGGCATGGCTTCAGGCGTTTCAGCGACTTCTTCACGGCGCAGTGCAGTGACCTGCAAGTCGGTCGGCGCACCAGCAAGCATTTCAAGTGCGGACGCCGCGTCTGAGGAAACCTGCAGGGCAGGGCCCGGGTTTTCACGCTCACGGCGGAACAATGCACCAATCACAAACGTCCCGTTTGCTTGGTTGCGGATGATCACGCGTTCTGGCTCGGATACGTCTGGATGGGCAACCCAAACACCACCAAGCGACGGGCGGCCGTCCCACAAACCAGGCTCAGTGACCTGAAAAGCATCAGGCGCTTCGACGTCACGTTCAACAAGTTGAACGCTTTGGGAAGGTGTAATGGTTGTCTCTGTACCAGCATTGTTCGCCAATGTCGGGAACGCAAATTCGCCGTTTTCGTCGCACGCACTGAGCGCCAGAACCGAAGATACGGCAAGCGCCACCGTGAATTTCTTATTTGATGCCAGTGCTTTGCCTGAAATGCCGTGTGCCATTTATCGCCCTCTATGTTGCGCCTATTTTTAAGGCGCTATGCCCATTTTGGGCTTGGTCTGCTCAATCTGATTGACCCGCGATCGCGGGCCTTTGCCGAACATTAGCCGTGCAGACGCTGCAATGAAAGGCCTTGGTGCGCTTTCGGCGGATTTCCTCTTTGGGCGCTTCGAGCAGGTTTGATGCATTTGGGGGCGGAAAGGGACTTTTAGAATCAAACATCCCGCCTTAAAGGTAGCGCGCAGCGGAGGTTTGGCAGAGTGGTCGAATGCACCGGTCTTGAAAACCGACGGGCGTGAAAGCGTCCCCAGGGTTCGAATCCCTGAGCCTCCGCCA
>CALBVZ010000174.1 GCA_937969445.1 uncultured Octadecabacter sp.
GTTTAGCCAGCGCCTTTTGGTGGAACGTATCCGTGCGCTGTTGCGTCGTCAGGATGCGATTTCCGGCGAAGAGATTGAAGAGACCGAAGACAATAAAACCCTCGAACGCGGAGAGCTGACGATGGACCCACTGCGCCACGCTGTGAAATGGAAGGGCAACGATGTTTCCCTGACAGTCACAGAATTCTTGCTCTTGCAGGCATTGGCCCAGCGGCCCGGTTTTGTGAAGTCTCGTGATCAGTTGATGGATGTCGCCTATGATGATCAGGTCTACGTTGATGACCGCACAATCGACAGTCACATCAAACGTTTGCGCAAAAAGATGCGCACCGCCGATGATGAGTTTTCGGCAATTGAGACACTTTATGGTATCGGGTACCGATACAACGAAGAATAAAGAAGGTCCGATCTTAAACAGGTGAAACCTAAATGACGGTTGCCCCCAAGATTGATGTTCGTGATCTAAAGTCCGTGCGTGATGCAGCGCACGGAACGGGCGGTGTTGTCTTGGGCGATGACTTCGTTGCGCCGCGTTCGGATGACACGCTGACCCAGCGGCGCAAACGCCGCGGCATTTTCCATCTTCGTAAGTCTCCGCTCGCCCGAAAGATTATAACGTTCAACCTGCTTGGGTTGATCGTGTTGGTCGCTGGGGTGCTTTACCTCAACCCAGCGCGCGACAACCTCGCATTTCAGCGTGGCAGCGCGCTTGTAAACGAGGTCGAGTTGATTGCGGATGTGTTCGAAGCACAGCTTCCCGTCAATGCACCTGTTAACCTCATGAGTGGTGATGGTACTGATGCACAAGTAACCCTACAGAACCTCGATCTTCGTGGCGGCGTTGATGTTTACCTGCTGGATCGCAGCGGTGCACTCGTTGAGAAATGGTCAGACCCGACACCAGATGATGCGCCTGTTCCGGGCCTTCAACTCGAAAGCCGTGGCGTCTTCGTTATCTCAGCGCTAAGCAATTTTGTTGCAAAGCTGTCTGAGTTTCTTGGCCGAAACCCCGAAGAAGAGACCAAGTTGGACTTGTCTGCTGAACTCCAAGAAGCAGTTCCGCAAACCCTGCAGATTGGCACATGGATCTCTACAGCCGTAGATCAACGTGGCCGCTCCTACTTCAAAGTCTTAACACCCGTAGTGCAGCAAGGTGGCACACCAGTTGGTGTTATCGCGTTGGTCTCGGCGCCAGGCGAGCTGGATGACCTGGTTAGCCGCGACCGTGAGCAGCTTTTGCAAATGTTTATCATTGGCGTGTTCGTATCGGTCGCCCTAAGCCTCGCCTTGGCGTCTACCATCGCCCACCCGCTGTCTGATCTTGCCAAAGCTGTTGAGCTGGGCCGTGATCGCAATGCACGCAAAATGTCACCTCACAGCATTCACATTCCTGACCTGACAGGGCGTCCTGACGAAGTCGGCCGGCTGTCTGGCGCAATTCGCGGAATGGTGTCTGCGTTGTTCGAACGTATCGAGGGCAATGAACAATTCGCCGCAGACGTGGCGCACGAGATTAAGAACCCACTGGCATCGTTGCGGTCTGCCGTCGGCACGCTGCGCAATGTTAAGCGCGAAGACCATCGTCAACGAATGTTGGAAGTCATCGAACATGACGTGCAGCGATTGGATCGTTTGGTCAGCGACATTTCGAACGCATCACGTTTGGATTCAGAACTGGTCAAAGAGGAAGAAGAGTCCTTCGATCTGATCAAGACACTTAATCATTTGACTGAATTCCTTGGCAACCAAGCCAAAGAGAAGAAGGTCGACTTTATTTCTGACCTCCCCAAGACCCCGATACAGATCATGGGTCTCGAAGGGCGTTTGGCGCAGGTCTTCGTCAATCTTATCTCTAACGCGATCTCGTTTTGTGAAGACGGAGATGCGATCCGTGTTTGGGTTCGTAAACGCGAAAACCGGGTGCTTGTTGTTGTCGAGGATACCGGACCGGGTATTCCTGACGGCGCCCTTCAGAAGGTGTTCCAACGCTTCTACTCAGAACGCCCCGAAGTGCAGTTTGGTGACAACTCTGGCCTTGGCCTCGCGATTTCAAAGCAAATCGTTGAAGCGCATGGCGGCGTAATCTGGGCGGAAAATATTCGCCCAACCGATGCAGACATCGGGTCCGAGCCGCTTGGCGCACGTTTCGTGGTCGGTCTGCCCGTCTAAATGTTGTCGGAGCCGCCCAAGACTGGGCCAGATGGCCAACTACAACTCCATGCAAGCACCGTTGTCTTAAACAACAAAGCCGTCGCAATTTGCGGCCCGTCTGGGTCTGGTAAATCCGCGCTCGCGCTGGAGCTTCTGTCGCTCAAAGCTACGCTTTTGGCCGATGACATCACGTGGCTGAACGCAAGCCCGCAAGGCCTAACTGCTAGCTGCCCTCCAGCGATATCTGGCCGGATTGAGGCCCGTGGCGTTGGCATATTGAACGCCACTCCGTCCGGGCCTAAGCCGTTGCACTTGGTCATCGATCTAGGCGCGCCCGAGGCGGACCGCTTACCCAATCCAAAGACTATCATACTGCTTGGCCATGAAGTCGCGCTGCTTCACACCCCCGCGATCCGCCATTTTGCCCATGTCATCGCGCACTATATGGTGCATGGTCTAGCAACTTAGTCCGCGCAACGGGAGAACCACATGAGTACCGACATGCCGAAGCCGCAAAAGCTGATCGTCGTAAGCGGTCCGTCTGGTGCCGGTCGTTCAACGGCAATTAATGTGCTCGAAGACCTTGGGTTTGAGGCGATTGATAACGTCCCATTGTCTCTGATTCCCCGCCTGACGCATGGCGAACTAACCCGCCCCTTGGCGATTGGGTTAGACGTTCGAAATCGCGATTTCTCGATCGACGGCGTGAAAGACTTACTGGCGCAATTGCGTGGTCGGGATGACATCGAAGCGCAACTTTTGTTTCTGGAGGCCAATGAGGACACGCTCGTACGTCGCTATTCCGAAACCCGTCGCCGCCACCCACTGGCACCGGATGAACCCGCTATTCAAGGCATCCGAAAAGAAGCTGAGTTGCTTTTGCCGTTGCGCGAAAAGGCCGAGTTCTTGTTGGACACTTCTGATCTGTCGCCTCACGACCTCAAGGCGAGCCTAACTGAGTGGTTCGGTGAAGAAGGCGGTTCCCTGTTCGGAGTCAGTGTTCAGTCATTTTCCTACAAACGTGGCGCGCCGAAGGGCGTCGATATGACATTCGATTGCCGTTTCCTGAAAAACCCTTACTGGGAGCCGGCGCTTCGCAAAATGACGGGGTTGGACCCTGCCGTTGGCAAACATATTCAAACCGACCCGCGCTTTGACGCGTTTTTGACCAAAGTAACGGAGTTGCTCCTAATGTTGCTTCCAGCGTTTCGCGATGAAGGGAAAGCACATTTGAGCATCGGATTTGGGTGTACCGGAGGGCAACACCGCTCCGTCTTCGTAACGGAAGAAGTTGCGATGGCCCTTGCGAAACAGGGTTGGCAGGTGTCTAAGCGACATCGAGAAATTGATCGGGCCTACTTGGGCGCGGTCCAGCAGGGCGGATCATAAAATAGCAGATTTGATCGGAATTGTTATCGTGGCGCATGGTGGCCTGGCGGCAGAATATCTGTCGGCGGTTGAGCACGTCGTCGGCGCGCAAGCAGGGATGAAAGCCATCGCGATTGGCCCTGAGGACGACCGCGCAGCGAAGCAGGACGAGATATGTGTCGCCGCGGATGCCGTCGATACTGGCAGCGGCGTTGTTATCGTAACAGACCTTTTTGGCGGCTCTCCGTCCAACTTGTCGTTACGTGCCTGTAGTCCGCAAAATCGACGGATTCTATATGGTGCAAACCTTCCTATGCTTGTGAAACTCGCGAAGTCGCGACGTAAGTCCGTGGTTGATGCCGTATCTTCGGCGATGGACGCGGGCCGCAAATACATCGACAGTCACGTTGTCGAGCAGGACAATTAGAGGATGATATGGCGAAACGCACATTGAACATCATCAATATCAAAGGCTTGCACGCCCGCGCTTCGGCAAAATTTGTCGAAACCAGCGAACAATTTGATGCGCAAGCCGAGGTTTCCAAGGACGGAATGTCAGCAGATGGTGATAGCATCATGGGGCTTTTGATGTTGGCAGCTTCCAATGGAACCTCTATTGAAGTTGAAACTAAAGGCCCTCAGGCCGATCAGCTCATGGATGCGCTGGACGCATTGGTGGCCGATAAGTTCGGAGAAGGGGACTAACCCCTTTTCCTGATATGCTAGGAAGCAGCGTTTGACCGACATGTCGACAAGATCAAAGACGTCCAAAGACGAGGCCGATGCACCCCGTGTGTACGACCGCGCTTCGCTGACCTATTCAGAGACGTTTGATAGCAATACCAAGCGTTGGTTCATCAAGGCGATGGAATGGATGACGGGTAAGATTACCGTCGTGCGTCGCATCCGTGCGTTTGAAAAGATGGGCCAACCAAAAGGGCAAGCGTTTTGGCCCGCAACGATGAAAGTCATGGGGATTGATATTCAGACCCCGCAGGATCAGTTGGACAACATCCCAGAAACAGGCCCCGTGATGTTCGTCGCCAACCACCCTCACGGGTTGGTTGATGGGATGGTATTGGCCGACCTGATCGGCCGCCGTCGCAATGATTACCGTATTCTTACGCGCTCTCTGCTGACGGGCATTGACGAAGCGGCATCCAGTTACATGATTCCGGTTCCGTTTCTGCACCAAGAAGATGCGCAGGAAAAGATGATCGAAATGCGCGCCAAATCTATGGAGCACCTCGGCAATGGCGGTTTGATCGCGTTGTTCCCGTCAGGTGTGGTTGCTGCATCAGAAACGATGTGGGGACCCGCAATTGAAGAGGAATGGAACGTCTTTACAGCTAAGATGATCCGTCGCTCCGGCGCGACAGTCGTGCCGTGCTTCTTCCCGGGCAGCAATTCACGCGCCTACCAGATCGCCAACCAGATCAGCGCCACATTGCGCCAAGGTCTGTTGATCCATGAAGTTGCGCACGCGTTCGATAAGCCGCAAAAGCCCGTCATCGGGAAAGCAATTCCGCCGGAAGAAGTTGCTGAACGCAGCAAAGACCCACGCGCATTTATGGCGTGGCTACGTGAACACACGCTTGCGCTGAAGGAATAGCAGCCTAGCGGGTCGGAGCGGGTGTTTCGCCACGGTAATCGTAGAACCCACGTTTCGTCTTGCGACCGAGCCAACCAGCTTCAACGTACTTCGTCAAAAGCGGGCAGGGGCGGTATTTGGTATCCGCCAACCCTTCGTGCAGCACGTTCATGATCGCAAGGCACGTATCCAGGCCAATGAAATCCGCAAGTTCAAGCGGCCCCATTGGGTGGTTCGCACCAAGCTTCAGTGATGTGTCGATCGATTCAACATTCCCAACGCCCTCATACAGCGCATAAACGGCCTCATTGATCATCGGCATCAAGATGCGGTTCACAATAAAGGCTGGGAAATCTTCGGCCGTGGCTGATGTTTTACCAAGGCGATCAACCACCCCCTTACATGCATCATAGGTCGGCACATCTGTTGCGATTCCGCGGATCAGTTCGACCAATTGCATGATCGGTACTGGGTTCATGAAGTGGAATCCCATGAACTTTTCTGGCCGGTCAGTGCGCGATGCTAGCCGCGTGATGGAAATGGATGATGTGTTCGACGTGAGGATTGTGTCCGGTGTCAGGTGGGGAAGTAGATCATCGAAAATCGCTTGCTTGATGGTCTCGCGCTCGGTCGCGGCCTCAATGATTAAATCCGTTGGTCCGAGATCGGTAAGCGTAAGCGTGGTGTTGATGCGGCGCAGGCCCTCGTCCTTTTCGGCCTCGGTAATGAGCTCTTTAGAGACCTGGCGATCCATATTTTTGCCGACACTTTTAAGTGCAGCGGAAAGGGCGTCTTCGCTGATGTCAGTCAGCAGCACGTCATACCCAGCCAAAGCACAGACATGGGCAATCCCATTTCCCATTTGCCCTGCACCTACGATGCCAATCCGTTCAATGCTCATGCGTTTAGCCCTTTGTTAGTTGGCGCCACCATAGGCGCCTGCAGGGGCACTCTCAAGCGCTGCAATTCAACACAAGTTTAGTCGAATGTTTGATTTAGGGATTTAGCAACACAACGGGCAGAAAGTGGGCAGCGGTGAGTGAAATTTATGAAGGGTGGGACCCATGAAAACCGAAGCGATTCTAGGGGGCGTAATGCGCCCCGCACCGTGCAGCTATGGATTATCAAAACTGGTATTTAGAGGGCCGCGTCGCCCGACCAATGGCCGCTATATCGCCTTCCTCGGCGGATCAGAGACATTCGGTAGATACATACCGAAACCGTTTCCTGAATTGATCGAAACAGCGATCGGGGAGGTTTGTATAAACCTTGGCAATCAGTCTGCGGGGCCCGATGTTTTTCTGCATGACGCGGCGGTCGAGTCGTTGTGCCATGATGCGGCCGCAACGGTCATCCAAATTCCGGCGGCAACCAATCTCAGTAATCCGTTCTATAGGGTGCACCCTAGGCGGAATGACCGCTTTATTGCGCCAACAGAGCGGCTAATTGCGCTCTACCCCGAATTGGACTTCGCTGAGATCGCATTCACGGGGCACTTGATTACGCGGCTGCGGGCAATTGATGATCAACGGTTCATCATAGTGCGTGGTCAGCTTGGCAAAACATGGGTGCACCGCATGAAGGCGCTTGTTGCGAAATGTACAGGTCCGACCTTTTTGTTGTGGTTCGCTACGCGGTCACCGCAGGACCCCAGTGTTGGTATTCACCCATCAAATCATCCTGCGTTTGTGACGCGCCCAATGGTTGAAGCGCTGCGCCCGCATGTCAGTGATATTATCGAAGTGATCGCCAAACAGGGGGATCTACAAGGCATGGTGTTTCCACCGCTTGAGGCGCTCGCTGCGCAGGACATGCTTGGCGTTGACGCGCACGAGGCTGCAGCAAAGGCGCTGCGTGCACCGTTGCTTTTTGGGCTTGGGGTTTAGGTGTGTCAAATAGACAAGGCCCGCCAAATTGGCGGGCCTTCAGATTGCTGACAAAGTTTGGCTCCTAATCACCTGGCAGAATTTGTCGGATGACGGCTGTGAGCGCATACTTGCCCTGCGCAGAGTATTGCCGCGGCCAAGTGTTCGCTATATGTTCTCAAGGTTAAGATTCAGGCGAAAAGGTAGAAAGAACTATGCGGCAAACACTGAGAATCAAAGCAATCGCAGTCTGCAACGAGAAGATTGCGAAGAAAGGTGAGACGGTGGGCCTTTCATTCTACGCATTTTTTGCAAACAAGAATGACGATCCGGAACTGCTTATGGAAGCGGCGGAATGGTGGATCAAAACTCACAAGCTTGATCATTTTGAGAAGGCCGTCAAAATCCGGGACATGATTGGCTCTGGCGTATGAGCGGGGGCAGTTTTGCCCCACGCTGCCGCTATTTGTAGTTTCGTCTGTTTTGCTTGATCCGCAGCGCGTCACCTGATTCAACCTTGTCATGTTGAAACGTCCCACATCCCACCAGACCGAGCTTGAGATTGTCACGCTTGAAAGTCTGGTTCCTGCCGATCATCTGCTGCGCAAGGTTGATGCCGCGATTGAATTTGGCTTCATCCGCGATTTGACCGAAGGTTTGTATTGTCCCGACAATGGCCGCCCGCCGATTGCACCGGAGGTTTTGTTCAAGGCGCTGTTTATTGGTTATCTGTTTGGCATCCGCTCGGAACGCCAGTTGATGCGTGAGATTGAGGTGAATGTGGCTTATCGCTGGTTCCTTGGTTTGCGCCTGACGGACAGGGTGTTTGACGCATCCACCTTTAGCCAGAACAGGCGGCGGCGTTTTGATGGAACTGATATTGCCCAGAACATCTTTGACCACATTGTCGAACAGGCCATTGCGCAGGGGCTTGTGGATGGCACTGTTCTTTACACTGACAGCACCCATTTGAAAGCCTCAGCGAACAAAGGCCGCTTTGATGTGGAACTGGTCGCCAAAAGCCGTGCCGATTATTGGGATGCATTGGATTATGCCGTAAGCACGGATCGTGCTGCCCATGGCAAGAAACCCCTGAAGCCCAAACCGCGAGAACCTCAGATCAAGGAAACCAAGATCAGCCGTACTGATCCTGACGCGGGGTACATGGTGCGAGATGGCAAGCCCAAAGGGTTCTTCTATCTTGATCACCGCACGGTAGACAGCAGGCACAACATCATCACCGACACCCACACAACAGCAGGCAATGTGCACGACAGCATTCCCTACCTGGGCAGACTGGATCGTCAGAGAGAGCGGTTCGATCTGGATGTTAAGGCCGTTGGCCTTGATGCAGGCTATGCCAGCGCACCCATCGCCCAAGGGCTGGAAGAACGTGATGTATTGGGAGTGACAGGCTACCTACGCCCCTCGGGTCGCAAGGGCATGATGCGCAAGCGCGAGTTCACATATGATCGTGACGCGAATGTTTACCGCTGCCCCGAAGGGCAGACTCTACCTTATGCCACCACGGACCGTGAGGGCTATCGCCACTACAAAAGCGACCCACCCAAGTGCGGAGATTGCCCCTTGTTGGCGTCCTGCACGACTAATCCCAAAGCACAGAAAACCATCAGCCGCCATGTTTGGGCCGATGCAAGGGAACGCACCGATGCACACCGCCTGACAGATTGGGGCAAACGCCTCTACGCAAGACGCAAAGAAACTGTCGAGCGTTCATTCGCAGATGCCAAACAACTCTTCGGCCACCGATACGCCCGCTATCGAGGGCTCATCGGTGTCAAATGGCAATGTCTGCTCGCCGCAACCGCACAGAACATCAAGAAGATCGCAACTATTATGGACGAAAGACGCAAAAACAGCCCCGCATAACGGGCTGAGGCCCACTCGTGCCCAAAACCCATCGCCAAATTACGATCCCAAAGTAAAACCCCGCCAAAATATGACGGGGTTTGTCAGTGGTCTGAGGGCGGCCCAATGGGGCCGCCCTTTGTCTGTGTTGGGATCGGGACCCTGCCCCCTAGTTGATCAGGTTCGGAATGATCGTCACAACCGCAGGGAAGAACGCCAGCAGCGCCAGCCCCACAACCTGAATGCCGATAAAGGGCATCACACCGCGATAGATTTGACCGGTCGTAATCTCTTTGGGGGCCACGCCCCGCAGATAAAACAGCGCAAAGCCAAAGGGCGGCGTCAGGAACGAGGTCTGCAAATTCACCGCGATCATGATTGTCACCCATTTAGGGTCAAACGTCCCGCCATAGATCACCGGCCCCACGATCGGGATGACGATGTAAATGATCTCAAGGAAATCAAGCACAAAGCCCAGCACGAACAGCACCAACATCACGATCAGGAACACGGTCCATTCGTTCTCAAACGACTTGAGGAACTCTTGGATGTAATGCTCACCGCCGAATGAAATCAGCACAAGGTTCAAAAGCTGCGACCCAATCAGGATGGTAAAGACCATGCTGGTCACCTTTGCAGTCTCGCGCACCACCGGTGACAAGACCCCGCCGTTGAACAGCACCCAGCACGACCAGATGATCCCGAACATCGAGAACAAGAAGCAAAGGAACGCCACGAAATAGGCCAGCCGGTTTTCAAACAACACGACCTCTTGGCCAAGGCGCATGTCAAAGTTCACGCCGATCAGCAGCATCACGACAATTGCGCCCGCCGTCAGCAACACCATGCGGCCAGACCGGCCTTCATCCTGCAACTTGCGATAGGCCGCCAACATGATCGCACCACCTGCGCCCAAGGCCGCTGCGGGCGTCGGGTTCGTGATCCCACCCAGGATCGACCCCAGCACGGCCACGATCAACACAAGCGGTGGAAAGACCACGCGCAAGATGTCATTGCCAAAGGCAAGACCCGCCGCATATCGCAGCCCATAAAAGGCAATGATCACCGGGATCGCGATAATCAGCACCGTCGTGCCGGGCGTCGTCAACGGCCCGATCAACAGGATATCCGCCAAGAGCATCAGCAAGATCCCCGCAGTGCCGACGATCAAAGGCCGGGTATCAGCTGATGGCGCGACACCGCGCGCAATCATCAAAACCAGCCCCATCAGCATGGCGGCAACCGTCAGACCGGTGCCCAATGCCGGGGCCGCGGCCACACGCTCAAGTACCAGCGCTTCGCGTTCTTCTGGCGACAGTTCACGCGCTTGCTCAACACCGCCTGCGGCATCAATCGCCGCCTGCTCTGCCATTGCCGCGTCCCAGTCTTCCTGACCGTGGAGCTCAATCATCGACAGGGCACATTCGTCACTCACGTTTGTACGCAGGCTGGCTGTTTGACCGGCATCGGTAAAGCTATCGACGATCACCGATTGGTTGCCCATCACACCCACCTGCCCTGCGCCAATGACCAGAACGATCAGTGCCACCGGGGCCGCAAGAAACCATGTCAGCGCCTCGTTGCGGGTGATGATCTCATCACTGCCAGAGCCGTCCATCATCACCGGCGGTGCCTTTTTGGGGTTCAGCAGCGCAAATCCAAAGGCATAAGCGGCGTAAAGGAACGCCAGCATGATCCCCGGCAGCAAGGCCGCCTGGAACAATGTCCCAACCGATACAACCGCAGGCTCACCCAAGAAGGTCAGCGCATCGGTACAGCCCGCATCGCGGGCGCGTTCCTCTTGCGCCGCGGAATAAAGATCACCCGCCAATGTGCCCAACAGAACGATCACAATCGAAGGCGGGATAATCTGGCCCAACGTCCCAGACGCCGCGATCACACCTGTCGACAGTTCTGGCGAATAGCCGTTCTTCAACATGGTAGGCAGCGCCAACAGTCCCATGGTGACAACCGTTGCCCCCACGATCCCGGTTGACGCGGCAAGGAACGCCCCCACCAACACAATCGAAACCGCCAGACCACCGGGCAACGGGCCAAAGACCTTGGCCATCGTGGTCAAAAGCTCATCAGCAATCCGGGACCGTTCCAGCACGATGCCCATCATCACGAACATCAGGACCGCCAGCAGGGTCTCGATCGACTGCCCCGCCAGAACCCGCTCGTTCATTCGGTTCACGACAAAGGACACGTTACGATCCAGCGCCATTTCCCAGCCGCCGGGGAACAGTGGTTCCGCAAGCCTTGGAAGTTCGGGATTACTAAAGACCGAAATACTGTCCGACCTTATGCCCGTATCCGTCAGCGCCCTGAATTCTTCGCTGCTTTTGTCCACGGCCATGTGGATCAGCAACCCACCTCCGTCCAGCAGCGCAATGATAATAAACGAAATTACCGCCGCACCCGAGATTGCAAACGCAACCGGAAAGCCCGACAAAATTGCCCCAAACAACGTCAGGAACACAATGATCAGGCCGATTTCGACGCCATCTAATCCGAAAAGCATATCCAGCGCCCCTTAGTGAATGTCTGCAACGGTTTCGGCGACAGGGTCCCCGAGACCGTCTTTATCAAGATATTTGCCCACGCTGTCGGGGCCCTCTTTCCACTCCAGATAGGACCGGTAGAAGAACGCGATAGCTTGCAGCACGACAAGCAATGTGAACACCACCAAGAGCACCTTGAACAAATAGTAGGCGTTAAACCCGTTGGGCGAAAACCCGATGGTCTCGACGTTGAATTTCAACGCGCGCGCCTTTGGCAACAATTTGTCGATGTCCTTGGCTGCATCCGATGCCGATAGCTTTGGCGTCACCAGATGGCGCCACAAAAAGAACCATCCGTAAAAATAGGTCAGCACAGCCGCTGGCACCATAAACACCATCGACCCGATCATATCGATCATCCGCTTGGCCCGGTGGCCAATCGCGGAATAGACCAGATCAACGCGCACGTGGCCGCCTTGCACAAAGGTATAGCTCACGCAAAGACACACGATCATCGCGTTGTAAAACTTCAGCTCTTCCGACCACCAACTGACGTCCTTGGTGAACGACGTCCCAAACCCCAAAGAGATTTGGGAAACGGCAAAGACGCGTTGCATAAAGATGATGACGATTTGTTGCAGCACCATCAGCAACCCGGCAAACGCCGCGACACGCCCAATGGTATTGGCAACCCCTTCTAGCCCACGGACGCAGGACCACATGAACGCATTGCGCACCAGGCCCACAATCGTCGTGACCAAGAAGAGGAATAAAAAGACAAAGAAAAGTTCCCAACTGGCGCCGTAATAGATGAACCGCAACAACGATTCAGCGGCCTCCAAGTCCGAGATTTTTCCGTTGAACGACACATGCGGCAACCACGCCAGCCAAAGCTGTGGGTTAAAGATTGCATAGATCAGGTTGTACGGTGCTTCGATCAGATGTGCGATAAACCACCCGAAGGCGTTGCCGCCCCAGCTTTCGACCAATCCCATGGTCACCCCCTCTTATGTCGTCAGTTTGCCGTCCCCGCGACGGCGGTGATCTGGGCCGCTCCACCCAATGAGAGCGGCCCAGATGTTGACTTGGATCAACGCGAAGTTCAAAGCCTAACGCATTGATCTTACATCTCTTAGCCCATCACGCGGTCGCGCTGCGCACGGTATGCGCCTTCGGACTTCTGGATCCAGCTGGATGATGCGGCCATCGATGTGTTGTAGGACGCACGGATACGATCATAGATGTCGTCGCCGTTGTACTGGTCCAGCGTTTCTGACGCCGCCGTGCCCATTGCATCCCAAACTGTGTCAGGGAATTCCAGAACCTTAACACCACCGGCTTGTAGACGCTGAAGCGCTGCACCGTTGTTGTTCATGAACTGAGCAAGTTTCCACTGGTGTGCTTCACCAGCAGCTGTTTCGATGATCTTCTGATGCGCTGGGGACAGCTCATTGAAGACGTCGAGGTTAGTTGCGAGCGACAGACCTGCGCCCGGCTCGTGCATACCAGCTGTGTAGTAGAACTTTGTGATCTCTTGGAAGCCAGCTTTTTCATCTGCCCATGGGCCGATCCACTCTGTGCCGTCGATGGCGCCAGATGCGAGAGCTTGGTAAACTTCAGCACCTGGAAGGTTCTGAACGGATGCGCCCATTTTACCCAGCGCTTGACCACCAAGACCCGGCATACGGAACTTGAGACCTTGGAAATCTTCTGGACCGTTGATCTCTTTCGAGAACCAGCCACCAGCCTGTGGACCAGTGTTACCTGCGAGGAAGGATTTCAGACCAAAGATGGAACCCAGCTCATCGTGGAATGCGCGGCCTTCGCCTTGGTAATACCAGTTAGAGATTTCTTGTGGCGTCATGCCGAAAGGCACGGATGTGAAATACGCGTAACCAGGGTGCTGGTTGACGAAGTAGTAGTCAGCACCGTGGTACATGTCAGCCTGACCAGACGTCACAGCGTCAAATACTTCGAACGCACCGACTAGTTCGCCAGCCGCTTTCAGGTCGATGGTCAGGTCGCCATCTGTCATTGCAGTGATTGTGTCAGCGGCACGCTGAGCTGCATCATGCACACCAGCAAGGCCACGGCCCCATGTTGTGACAAGCGTCAGTGTCCGCTTGCCCTGCGCGTAAGCAGGTGCTGCCAACGTAGTTGCTGCTGCAGCTGTCCCGCCAAGCGCGGAATTTTTAAGAAAAGAACGACGATCCATTTGGTTTCCTCCCATTGGTATTCCTCACAGCACGCGCACCTCCCAGTGGCGCACTGCGGATCATTTCGTAGGCAAAAGCTAGCCTAGTCGTCCGGAAGGTAAAATACGTAGTTCTGCGTAGTTTGTGGTCGAATTTGCAGAATTTGCGATTTTTCTGAACAAAGTTTGGGCGCTAACGGCCAATGATCCAATAAACCGTTGTGCGATTCGGATTTGATTCGCCGGGGATTCGCGACTATCCCCGCCCCCCATGAAAGACATCTTTCACCGCCTGCGCGGCGCACTCAGTTTCAGTTACGGGCAAAAGCTGTTTTTGCTGGCAACGGTCCCGTTGATCCTTGCGGTGTCGGTGATTTCGATAGTTGTGACGAACCAATCGCGCGACTTGGCCGAACGCGAAATTGCAGCGCTTGAGGCGCAGCTGATCGCCACCAAACGCGAAGAACTGAAGAACTATCTCTCCATCGCACGAACCGCATTTGTGAACACTTACGGTCGGGCAGCGCCGGATGACGAAGCGGCAAAACTTGAGGTTTCTCAATTACTTTCAGCCATTCTTTATGGTCAAGACGGCTACTTCTTTGTGTTCGATTACGACGGTAATAATCTCGTCGCCCCGCGGCAGACCTACCTGATCAACCGCAATTGGACCGGCCTTGAAGACGCCAACGGCATTCCGATTACAGACGAATTGATCCGGATTGCGCGGACTGGCGGGGGTTATCACAGCTTCGATTGGCCAAAGCCGTCGACGGGCGAAACAGGTCGGATGATCGTCTATGTGAACGGCCTGCAAGACTGGCGATGGGTCGTTGGCACCGGCATCTTCATCGATGACGTGCAACAGACGGTTGCATCCGCACGCGCTGAAGTTGAATCGCGAATCGCGCAGACCTCCGTCTACATCGTGGCGATTGTCATTGTGGCCCTGCTTGGCGTGTTTCTGAGCGGATTGGTGATCAATATCCGTGAGCGGCGTTTGGCCGACGTGAAACTCAAGGCGCTGACTCAACGGATCATCGACACCCAAGAAGAAGAACGCGGACGCGTGGCGCGTGAACTGCATGACGGGATCAGTCAGATGCTCGTCGGGGTCCGATATGCGCTAGAGCTGACCAAGCGACGTTTCCAGATCAACGATGATCGCGTGGGTGACAGTCTTGATAAAGGCATCGACGGGCTGGGTGGTGCGATCCAAGAGGTCCGCCGCATTAGTCGCGACCTGCGCCCCGGTGTCTTGGATGATCTCGGTCTCGGCCCTGCCCTGCAATCGCTGGCGGATGATTTTGCCCAACGGACCGACGTGACCTGTAGCGTGGAAACCGTGGTCTTCCGCAACCGGCTCGATCAAGAAGCCCGCATCGCGCTGTACCGGATCGCCCAAGAAGCGCTGACCAACATCGAACGCCACGCCGCCGCGCAAAACGTGACGATATCGCTCAAAGGCAAACGCAGCGGTGCCCACCTGATCATTACCGACGACGGAAAAGGCATGCCAGCCCAGAAATCCCAAGCCCGCACCAGTGGTGGTCTTGGCCTGCGCAACATGCAAGAACGTCTAGAACAGATCGGAGGGACATTGCGCATCCGCTCTTCGACACAGGGCACAATGATTGAAGCCCAAGTCCCCCTGACACATATGCTCCGCCCAGAGGCAGGCAGCAATGACGACGACAACCAAAGGAAATCCGCATGAACGTCCGTGTTCTGATTGTAGACGATCACCCAATGGTCACCGAAGGCATCCAAGCGATCCTTGAAAGCTATGACGACATCACGGTCGTCGGTGCACTGAACAACGGGCGCGAGGCGGTTGAACAGGTCGGTGATCTTGCGCCGGACGTGATCTTGATGGACCTCAACATGCCGGACGTGAGCGGACTGAATGCGACCGAAATGATCTTAGAGAAATGCCCAGACACCCGCATTCTGATCCTTTCGATGCACAACAGCCCCGAATACATCAACACTGCCCTTTCACACGGCGCCAAAGGGTATGTCCTGAAAGACGTGCCGACCGACGAGATCAAGACGGCAATTGAAACCGTGATGGCTGGCCAACAATACCTGTGTACGGGGGCCAAAACATCGCTGTCGCCGCGTATCGCAGACGGGCGCGAACCGCTGACAGGGCGCGAACAGACGATCCTGCTGGAACTGGCGCAAGGCAAGTCCAACAAAGACGTGGCCGCGACGCTGAATATCTCTGTGCGCACGGTCGAAACACACCGCAACAACATCAAACGCAAACTCGGGATTTCCAGTACAGCTGGGCTGACCCGCTACGCAATGGAACACGGCGTACTCCAAGGCACGGGACGTTAAGTGTGGACGACCCTGTCTTCTTTACATCCAAGAACGACTTTGCGACTTGGTTCGCAGAAAATCCCGCAGCAACAGAACTTTCCGTTGGTTACTATCGCAAAAGCACCAAACGGCCCAGCATCACATGGTCGGAATCCGTGGATGTTGCACTATGCTACGGTTGGATCGACGGGGTGCGCAAATCAATCGACGATCAACGCTACAAAATTCGATTTACGCCTCGCAAAATCAACAGCGTATGGAGTGCTGTGAATGTCAAAAAGGTGCAGGAATTCATCCCTCTTGGGCTGATGAAACCAGCGGGGCTGCACGTCTACAACAACCGTAAAGACACCAAAGGCTACACATCTGCGGACCG
>CALBVZ010000175.1 GCA_937969445.1 uncultured Octadecabacter sp.
TTTTCGGCGCCGTCTTTCAGGTCGTCCGCTGCGATTACGTCAACGTCGGAGTTGTTGATGATGGCTTTGCCTTCTTCAACGTTTGTCCCTTCGAGACGCACAACGAGCGGAACCTTCAGGCCCACTTCTTTGACCGCGGAAACAACGCCCTCAGCGATCACATCACAGCGCATGATGCCGCCGAAGATGTTCACGAGGATGCCTTTGACCTGTGGGTCAGACGTGATGATCTTGAACGCTTCGGTCACTTTCTCTTTGGTCGCACCGCCACCAACGTCGAGGAAGTTCGCAGGCTCAGCACCGTAGAGTTTGATGATGTCCATTGTCGCCATCGCCAGACCAGCACCGTTGACCATGCAGCCAATTTCGCCGTCGAGGGCGATGTAGTTCAGGTCAAACTTGGACGCGGCCAGTTCTTTGGGATCTTCTTCTGTTTCATCGCGTAGGGCGGCGATGTCAGCGTGGCGGTAGACCGCGTTGCCGTCGAATGCGACCTTAGCGTCGAGAACTTTAAGATCGCCGGAGTCAGTAACGATCAACGGGTTGATCTCAAGCATCTCCATGTCTTTTTCAGTGAAGGCTTTGTAAAGCTGGCCCATCAGTTTCACACACTGCTTAACCTGCTGACCGGTCAGGCCGAGGGCGAATGCAACGCGGCGGCCGTGGTAAGCTTGGTAGCCAGTCGCCGGATCAACTGTGAAGTTCAGGATTTTCTCAGGCGTGTTCTCGGCCACTTCCTCGATGTCCATGCCGCCTTCAGTGGAGACAACGAAACCGATGCGGGAGGTCTGACGATCAACCAGCAGGGCGAGGTACATTTCTGTTTCAATGCCGGAACCGTCCTCAATATAGATGCGGTTCACTTGCTTGCCGGCTGGGCCAGTCTGGTGCGTGACCAATGTGCGGCCCAACATCTTCTTGGCTTCTTCAGCCGCTTCAACGGCAGACTTGGTCAGGCGAACGCCGCCCGCTTCGCCAGCGTCGGCTTCCTTGAATTTACCTTTTCCGCGGCCACCTGCGTGGATCTGCGCCTTAACAACCCACAATGGGCCGTCCATTTCGCCAGCGGCGGTTTTTGCGTCTTCAGCCTTTAGGACTGCGCGGCCATCACTGACGGGTGCCCCGTATGAAGCGAGCAGTGCTTTTGCCTGATATTCGTGAATGTTCATGAAGTCGTCCTTCGGTCTGATATGCGTTGAAACGATATAGCCCTACTTTGAGCTCATGCAGAAAGGATTTCTTGGCCGAAATGCCGAAAAAGCGACATTTGTGATCACACGTTTTGACAGTGTGATCACAAATTAATTTATAGTTAGCGCCAACACAGTAAAAATGGGCTTAACGTGGAATCATTTGCGCATATCAGCTCGCGTTTGTGACGCGCCTATTGCTTTGCGGAATGAGTTCAGGATTACTGCATAACAGGGGACATCTCCGCCAATCATTCGCTGAATCGTGCGCCACGTTTGCGCAGACATCTCGGGGCCGCGTTCGGCGCAAAGCAAAACGGCCTCGACCAGTACGTTGCGCCGCTGGTCCCATTGGTCCGCTGGGACCGGCATTGGGCGGGCGCTGTCTTAGGCTGTGTTCGGAACCCACTCACGTCATTGTCGCCCTCACCGTTGATGCGATCCCGGAACACTTTGTTGTCTTAGATCATACCAAGGAAGTGTTCGTGCCCTGCACGGCTGCAAAGCCTCAAGCGTGTCCTCATCAAACAGATTGATCGGCACAATGAAGGCCGCATCAAAGTCCCGATCGCCACCGCGTTCGGGCGGGCGAATGGTTACGATGCTGAATCTGTCATTGAGGGTGTAGGCGCTGGCGATCTCTGGCGCGCTATCCCCGTCGAGGTCAATTTCGACGGTTTGCATTGGGTCCGGCATCGCATCATAATCAATGATCGGTTGCGACCCAACGCTGGTGGCGAGGGTCAAACCCGCCACCAGCATGAGATGTTTAAATCCGTTTAGTCGGATCAAGCAAGGGAGCCGTCGATGCCGATACACGCATCAACGAGGCCCTTAACAGCCGCAACAGAGTTGTCGAACATCGCCTGTTCAGCCTTGTTCATCTTGATGTCGATAACGCGCTCAACGCCGCCGGCGCCGATAACAGTTGGAACGCCAACATACATGCCGTTCAGACCAAGCGCGCCGTCAACGTGTGCTGCACATGGCAGAACGCGCTTTTGATCCTTGAGGAAGGCTTCAGCCATTTCAATCGCGGATGTTGCTGGTGCGTAGAACGCAGAACCAGTTTTCAGAAGGCCGACGATTTCAGCACCGCCATCGCGTGTGCGCTGGATGATTGCGTCCAGTTTGTCTTGTGTTGTCCAACCCATGTCCACGAGGTCTGGGAGCGGGATGCCACCAACAGTGGAGTAACGTGCAAGTGGAACCATTGTGTCGCCGTGGCCACCCAGAACGAACGCAGTGACGTCGCGCATGGAAACGTTAAATTCTTCTGCGAGGAAGTGACGGAAACGGGCGGAGTCAAGAACACCCGCCATGCCGCAAACCATGTTGTGTGGCAGGCCAGAGAATTCGCGCAGTGCCCAAACCATCGCATCAAGCGGGTTTGTGATACAGATAACGAACGCGTTTGGCGCGTGTTTGGCGATACCCTCGCCAACGGATTTCATAACCTTGAGGTTGATGCCCAGAAGGTCATCACGGGACATGCCCGGCTTACGTGCAACACCAGCAGTCACGATGCAAACGTCTGCGCCTGCGATGTCTGCGTAGTCGGAGGTACCGGACATTGCAGCGTCAAAACCTTCAGCAGGACCGGATTCTGCGATGTCGAGGGCTTTACCTTGTGGCAGGCCGTCAGCGATGTCGAACAAGACGACGTCGCCCAATTCTTTAACAGCTGCGAGGTGGGCGAGTGTACCGCCAATGTTTCCGGCGCCGATCAGGGCAATCTTAGGTCTGGCCATTGTAAATGGATCCTTGTGTGCGTTCGAAGTTGATTGTTTAGGTCGCAGCTTGCCTAGTCCTTTGCCTTGGCTGGTGCAAGTGTGATGCGCCGCGGTGCGGCATAGGCCATTGTTTGCAGGGGAAAGTTTGCGTATTGGTGCGAAAAGTCACGGGATCGATTTCGCCCTGTTAGCGCAACCGGTTGTGATTCCTGATCGGAAAGGCCGGTGCAGTGGACGGTACATATTTTTGGATGCTGGGGATCGCCGCGTCGTTTTGTGTGGGCCTGTCCAAAGGGGGTTTGCCAGCGTTTGGGATGCTTGGCGTGCCGCTGTTATCGCTCGTAATTTCCCCCGTCGCAGCGGCGGGGTTATTGTTACCCGTCTTTATATTTTCCGACATTTTCGGCGTTTGGGCCTACCGCAAGGAGTTCGACCGGAATGTGCTGCGCATTGCGGTTCCCGGTATTCTGATGGGTGGTTTGATTGGGTGGTTGACGGCTTCGATCGTCCCAGAACAGTTTGTACGGTTTTTGATCGGTTTGATTGGCGCAATCTTTGCGATGTCGTTGCTGATGCGACGACAGATCAACAGCACGCCACGAAAGGCGACCTGGGGTAAGGGGCTATTTTGGACATCGATTGCGGGCTTTACCAGCTTCGTAAGCCATGCCGGTGCGCCGCCTTGGCAGATTTGGGTCTTGCCGCTCGGGCTGTCAAAACTTGCTTTCGCGGGGACAACGACAATCATTTTTGCGATCATGAACGTTTCAAAAATCGTTCCGTATTATTTCCTTGGCCAACTAGAAATGCAAAATTTGCAAGTGGCGGCGCTGTTGTTCCTGCCGGCTGTCGTCGCGGTCTTCATCGGTTACCGCTTGGTTAAGGTCATGCCGGATCGAGTGTTTTTCCTGATCGTCGCATGGGCTCTTTTATTGGTCTCAGCTAAATTGATCTGGGATGGAGTTTTCGGTTAAGCGCCGCTGTCAGTATTGGGTAGGGCCTCAGCCAAAACTTGAAACGCAGCGCCACTTGCAACCAGACATGTCGGGCCACCGGGGGCCGTGACGGTAATCGTCCATGTACCGGTTTCCAGAGATGCAAACACTTCAACGACAGTGTTGTCTGCACTGATGCCGATGGATTGACGGGTCTCGCCATAGCCACTGGCAAGCCGTTCGACGACCATCCTATGTTCTGCGCAGTTATTGGATTGGGCGTTGGCTGTGGTGGCCAGCATCACGGCGGCAGTTGCGAGGACTTTAATCATCGTGGTCTCCTGTCGGGGACGTGCAATGGCACGCTGCAAGGGGTGAATTTCCGTTAACTAAGCTTCGCCATTAACCTTTGAGAATTGGTTAATGCGCTGCAACGGTGCCTGTTGCGCTGCGCTGCGGCATTTTGGGGCTTGCAACATCGCGAGGAATCTGACCCCTTTGGCGCAACAATGTTTCGTTGCCATTTGAGGATGCCGCCATGACCCGCCCATATCGTTCTGCCCTATATATCCCCGGCTCGCGTCCGCGCGCATTGGACAAGGCGCGGGGGCTGCCCGTGGATGTGATCCTGTTTGACCTAGAAGACGCGGTCACGCCGGATGAGAAAATCACCGCACGTGCGACGCTGGCAGAGGAATTGGATAAGGGTGGTTATGGTGATCGCCTGAAGGTCGTGCGCATTAATGGGTTGGACACTGAATGGGGTAAAGATGACGCTAAGGCTGCCGACACGATGGATTGCGATGCAGTGTTGTTGCCGAAGGTGAATTCAGCCGCCGACGTCGATGCGCTGGCTGCACTGACGGGTAAGCCTGTTTGGGCGATGATGGAAACGCCGCTCGGGATTTTGAATGCGCTAGAGATTGCGGCACACCCAAAGATCGAAGGCTTTGTTATGGGCACAAACGATCTGGCGAAAGACCTTAACACGCGTACACGTGACGCGATGGTGACGTCTTTGCAGATGTGCCTATTGGCGGCACGTGCGCATGGGGTCGTCGCAATTGACGGTGTGTTCAATGCGTTCAAAGATGAAGATGGGCTAAAAGTTGAATGCGAACAGGGCCGTGATTTCGGGTTCGATGGCAAAACGCTGATCCACCCTGCGCAGGTCGCCGTGGCAAACGCCGCATTCGCCCCTACCGAAGCTGAAATCGACCTTGCGACACGCCAGATTGCGGCCTTTGCCGAGGCTGAAGCAGGTGGGCAGGGCGTTGCTGTTGTTGATGGTAAGATCGTCGAAAACTTGCATATTGTGACGGCGCGGGCGACTTTGGCGAAAGCAGAAGCAATCGCAAAGTTGGATATTGAATGACCCTTATAATTGCCGGCCTTATTGTTTGGTCCCTTGTGCATTTTTGGAAACGTATCGCGCCGGATCACCGCGCGACGTTTGGTGAAAAGGGCAAAGTCATCGTAGCGATTGCGTCCGTTGTCGCGATTGTACTGATGGTGATCGGCTATCGCAGCGCTGACGGCATGGTCTTTTGGGGCCGCAATTCGATGGGCGCTGGGATCAACAACCTGTTGATGTTCTTTGCGTTCTATTTGTTTGCGGCATCCGGCAAAGGCACTCGTATCACACGCTGGGTGCGTCATCCGCAGTTAACAGCCGTGGTCGTATGGGCGGTCGCGCACCTGATCGTGAACGGGGACACGCCGTCCTTTGTTCTGTTTGGCGGGCTAGGCATTTGGGCTGTGGTCGAAATGGTTGTCCTCAATCGCGTACAAGGTCCGCGCGGCGCTTATCACGCGCCGCCCATCAAATCCGAAGGGATCGCAGCCGTTGCGACCCTCGTTGTTTTTAGCATCGTCGCGGCCATTCACATATGGCTCGGCTACAACCCGTTTGGATAAGAAATGCCTCTAATTTACCGCCTGTTAACCGAAGACGACACATCCGAATTCTGCCACAAGGTCAGCCTCGCCCTGTCCAAAGGCTGGACGCTTTATGGTGATCCGACCTATGCCTATGACCACGCCAATGGCGTCATGCGCGCTGGGCAGGCCGTGACCAAAGAAGTCGAGGCAGACTACACTCCAGACATGAAATTGGGCCAACAATGACCAAGACGAACGCGGGTCGCTTCTTTGAAGACTATTCCGTTGGGCAAGTGATCGATCATGCTGTACCGCGCACTGTATCTGGTGGCGAACGCGCCCTTTATCATATGCTGTATCCAGCGCGTCATGCACTGCATTCATCCGATGTGTTTGCGCAAAAATGCGGGTTGGCGAACAGCCCGATGGACGACCTGATCGCGTTTCATATCGTATTTGGTAAGTCGGTCCCTGATATTTCGCTGAACGCGGTGGCAAACCTTGGCTATGCTGAATGCCGCTGGATCACCCCTGTTCAGGAAGGAGATACGATCCGCTCAACCTCTGAGGTCATCGGGCTTAAGCAGAACTCGAACGGCAAGTCTGGTGTTGTCTACGTGCGGACCACGGGAACGAACCAACGCGGTGAAACGGTGATGCAGTTTGTGCGCTGGGTCATGGTGCGCAAAGGTGATCTGGATGCGCCAGCACCTGAGACAGTTATTCCTGAGCTTGCCTCAACAGTTGCGGCCACTGATCTTGTGGTCCCTGATGGGCTGTCTTTTGCAGATTACGATTTCACGTTGGCCGGCGAAGCGCATCGCCTTGGCGACTACAAAGTGGGTGAAATTATCGACCACGTGGATGGCGTTACCATTGAGGAAGCCGAACACATGATGGCAACGCGCCTTTGGCAGAACACGGCCAAGGTGCATTTTGACGTGACATCGCGGCCCGATGGCAAGCGTTTGATGTACGGCGGGCACGTTATTTCTATGGCTCGTGCGCTAACGTTCAACGGGCTGGCCAATGCGCAGATGATGGTTGCGATTAATGGCGGCGCACACGCTAACCCGTGTTTCGCGGGTGATACGGTGCGTGCGTGGTCCGAAGTTCTGGACGTCGCCGAAACCGATGCGCCGGGTGTTGGCGCGATCCGGTTGCGTCTTGTTGCGACCAAAGGCGGAGAAGTTGGGGCGCTTAAGGGCGATGACGGCAAATACCTGCCTGATGTGTTGCTCGACCTCGATTATTGGGCGCTGATACCGGAGTAATAAAGGGTGCGAACCGGTTAGGGCTGATGGCTGGGGCGACGAATTGTGATCACAAAGTGAAAAAAGTAGCAAAATTTCACAACTGTTAGCGCCCACGCGCCGTGACACTGCCGTATAATCCTTTAAAAGGATGGCAACATTTGTCGTTGCATACCAGCGGCACGAACAAGCGTAAGGATGCGATATGGCCGACGTGAACCGGGGCAACCGCCCACTTTCTCCACACCTGTCGATTTATCGACCACAGCTCACCTCGATGACGTCGATCTTCACACGATTGACCGGCAACGCGCTAATCGTTGCGGCGTTGTTGACCGTTTGGTGGTTCGCCGCCCTCGCATCCGGCCCAGAGGCCTATGCCCGCGCAAACGGTTTCATCACCAGCTGGTTTGGTGATCTCATCATGTTCGGTTCTGTTGCCAGCCTTTGGTACCACACGCTTGCCGGTGTTCGGCACCTGATCTGGGATAGCGGCCATTTCCTCGACATCGAGTCGTCCGAGCGTATGGGCCAGCTGATTATCCTTGTGTCGGTTCTGCTGACCATTTTCACCGTCATCGTATTGTAAGGGGGCTGATCAATGGCATTTTTGACTGATCGTAAACGCGCTACTGGAATGGGCTCTGCCAAATCTGGAACGATGCACCACTGGCACATGATGGTGTCCTCTGTGGCGTTGTGCGCCTTGGTTCCACTGTTCGTGTTCACCTACGGCTACGCGCTGGGCATGTCTTACGAGGACGCGGCAGCGTATTACACCCGTCCGTTTCCTGCGATTGTCGGTATTCTGACATTGCTCGTAGGTTTCCTGCATTTCAAAGGCGGCGTACAAACGCTGATCGAAGATTACGTGCAAGGGTTCGCCCGTAAGGCACTGATCATCGGGTCCATCTGTTTAAGCTACGCGGCTATGGCTGCTGGCGTTTTCGCAATCGTGCGGATTGCACTCTAAATTAAGGCGCTGAAAAATGGCTGAATACGAATACGAAACCCACGAATATGATGTTGTTGTGGTTGGCGCTGGTGGCGCTGGTTTGCGCGCGACCCTCGGCATGGCTGAGCAAGGCTTGCGCACGGCCTGTATTTCCAAGGTTTTCCCGACACGTTCCCACACGGTTGCGGCACAGGGCGGCATTGCGGCGTCCCTTGGTAACATGGGTCCGGATAGCTGGCAGTGGCACATGTATGACACTGTAAAAGGGTCTGACTGGTTGGGTGATACGGATGCGATGGAATACCTCGCCCGTGAAGCACCGAAAGCGGTTTATGAGCTTGAGCATTACGGCGTGCCGTTCTCGCGTACTGAAGAAGGTAAGATTTATCAGCGTCCATTCGGCGGCCACACGACCGAATTCGGCGACGGCCCGCCCGTCCAGCGTACCTGTGCCGCGGCTGACCGGACCGGCCACGCGATCCTTCACACGCTGTATGGTCAGTCCCTGAAACAGCAGGCTGAGTTCTACATCGAATATTTCGCGATCGACCTGATCATGTCTGATGATGGCGTCTGCACAGGCGTTGTTTGCTGGAAACTTGATGACGGCACGATGCACGTCTTCAACGCTAAGATGGTTGTTTTGGCGACGGGTGGTTATGGCCGTGCATATTTCTCGGCGACGTCTGCTCACACCTGTACGGGTGATGGCGGCGGCATGGTGGCCCGCGCGGGTCTGCCGTTGCAGGATATGGAATTCGTTCAGTTCCACCCAACGGGTATCTACGGATCAGGCTGCCTGATCACCGAGGGTGCACGCGGCGAGGGTGGTTATCTAACCAACTCCGAGGGCGAGCGTTTCATGGAACGTTACGCGCCGAACTACAAAGACCTCGCGCCGCGTGACTATGTGTCCCGCTGTATGACGATGGAAATTCGCGAGGGCCGCGGTGTTGGTGCAGGTGGGGATCATATCCACCTCAACCTCAACCACTTGCCTGCTGAAGCTCTTGCAGAACGTCTGCCGGGTATTTCTGAATCTGCGAAAATCTTCGCCGGTGTTGATGTAACGAAAGAGCCGATCCCGGTTCTGCCGACCGTGCACTACAACATGGGTGGAATTCCGACGAACTACTTTGGTGAAGTTCTGAACCCGACTGCCAAAGACCCGAACGCCGTTGTGCCAGGTTTGATGGCCGTTGGTGAAGCAGGTTGTGCATCTGTGCATGGTGCGAACCGTTTGGGCTCTAACAGCCTGATCGACTTGGTTGTCTTTGGCCGCGCGGCTGCGATCCGTGCAGGTAAGGTTGTTGACCGTGAAAGCGCTGTTCCATCCACGAACACAGCCTCTGTCGATAAGGCGTTCGATCGCTTCGACGGGCTGCGCAACGCAAATGGTGGCACGCCAACTGCTGATCTGCGCCTTGAAATGCAAAAAGCGATGCAAGCAGACGCCGCCGTGTTCCGCACCGACAAGACGCTGAAAGAAGGCGTCGAGAAGATGACCGCGATTGCGGGTAAAATGGATGATCTGCACGTTACGGATCGCTCTCTCGTCTGGAACTCTGATCTGATGGAAACGTTGGAACTTGCGAACCTGATGCCAAACGCATTGGCGACAATCGTCGGTGCCGAAGCACGCAAAGAAAGCCGTGGTGCACATGCCCATGAGGATTACGCAACGCGTGACGACGAAAACTGGCGTGTTCACACGATCAGCCACATCGATGGTGCGAAGGTCAAACTGAGCCACCGTCCGGTTATCACCAAACCGCTGAGCACTGAAAAAGAAGGCGGCATCAGCCTTAAGACCATCGCGCCGAAAGAACGGACGTTCTAATGCGCGCTGGGGTCCTTCTTCTCGCACTTGCTGCCTGTACCCCTGTTCCGGTTTCACCGGAGCGGGCGGCGGAAATCTGCGAAGAGAAAGCAAGAGCCGCGCAAGGGCCAACAGGATCTGTTACCGTTGGTACCAATAGCAATTCAGGTGGTTTCGGGGGCGTAGAGATTGGCGTTTCTTCAGATTTCCTCGCGGGGCGTGACCCGCTTGAAATCTATAGCCAATGTGTCTTTGATCGGACCGGCGCATCCCCCATTCGCCCACCTGTATTGCGCTAATTTGAGTTTGGAGAAAACCATGAAATTGATCGCCACACTAACCGCCGCCACACTGACATTGTCTGCATGCGCAGTTGTCGAAACTGCTGCCGTAGATACAGGTCGCGAAGCCGCCAAAGCGGTCGTAGGCCCAATCGTTGCGGACACGATCCCAGGCCCTGCTGGTGTCGCCATCACCAATTGCGTGATCGACAACGCATCCGGCGAAGAACTGTTTGCAATCGGTGTTCAGGGCGCAACGCCTGAGAACATCACACTCGTTTCTAATATCCTTGCACGGCCCGAAACCGTGACCTGCGCAACCTCTGCGCTGACTTAACAACAGGAGCCTACAGACATGGTTCAGCTGACCCTGCCCAAGAATTCCCGCATGACGACGGGTAAAACATGGCCCAAGCCCGAAGGTGCTAGCAATCTGCGCAAAGTGCAGATCTATCGCTGGAACCCAGACGATGGGAAAAACCCAAGCTTGGACACGTATTTCGTGGACTTGGACAGCTGTGGACCGATGGTTCTGGACGTTCTGATCAAGATCAAAAGCGAGATTGACCCGACGCTGACGTTCCGCCGGTCCTGCCGCGAAGGTATTTGTGGGTCTTGCGCGATGAACATCGACGGCATCAACACGCTGGCCTGTATCTACGGCATGGATGAGATCAAGGGTGATATCAAAATCTATCCGCTGCCGCACATGCCTGTCGTCAAAGATTTGATCCCAGACCTCACGCATTTCTACGCGCAACACGCATCCGTCATGCCGTGGCTTGAAACCAAAACCAATCGCCCCGCGAAAGAGTGGAAGCAGTCGGTTGATGACCGCAAGAAGCTTGATGGTTTGTATGAATGCGTCATGTGCGCGTGCTGTTCAACGTCCTGCCCATCATATTGGTGGAATGGCGATCGCTACCTTGGGCCAGCAGCCTTGCTGCATGCATATCGCTGGATCATCGATTCACGCGATGAGGCGACGGGTGAGCGTTTGGACGATCTTGAAGATCCCTTCAAACTGTACCGCTGCCACACCATCATGAACTGCGCCAAGACGTGCCCGAAGGGTCTGAACCCTGCAGCCGCGATTGCCCATGTGAAAAAGATGATGATCGAGCGAACTGTTTAAACCTGCAGTGAACTGAACAAGGAAACTCCCGTAGCGTTGCGGGAGTTTTTTGCATTTGAGGCTCAGGCTTTCAGTTCTTCTGGAAATGCATTTCGAATGGCGTCGCGGGACCTTTCAATTCCGTCCAGATATCCGAGCTTTGTCACCGAACGGTTTTGCTTGTCCACCTCGGCAATGTCTTCAAATGCGACGGGGCGCGAATAGGGCCGCTCCACCGATAAGAAATAGTCCAGATGTTTAAAGCCGTGTGTGACGCGGGCCGCGATCCATGTATTTGGAATTCCGAAAGCGTCGGCAATCACCATACCGTGCAAGCTGGCCGAATAGATGTGTCTGCAAGAGCGAATTTGGTTAACGACATCAAAGACATCATTGGTTCTTGGATCAATGAGTTTCTCGCCTTTGCGAGACCCGAAATTCGCGACAATGTCGCGCGAATCCCGTGCGTCGAAATCAGTATGATGCGGGACAATTCCGATGTCAGACGTTTGTTCAACATCGTTGGTTGCCATGTCCGATATTAGAAGGCCTGGGTCGCCAAAAGGGACAGGGCCAATCCGTAAAATCGCCGCAGAGTTTGGGCCACGCAACGCCCGAATGTCGACATTTGGAACAAAATTAATGTCCAGCGGCGCCTTCATCCCGGTACCCCAAAGAACGGGTCTGTGATCACGCGGCTTTCTAAATGCGCGCGCGGGTCGCTGCATAATGCTCCCGATTGCAAATATCTCGGCCTTGCGCGGGGCTGCTGACACGATGGGTCGCCCTGACATATGCGCAACGACAAGTTCGCTCAGCGCGTCACCAAAATTTGGCTGACCATTCGACCAGTTTAACCTCAGTGCTTCGGGCTCTTTTTGTGTCATTTCCAACGTCCTTAGAACTGCGCCAACCTACAATGCATGCGCCAAACTACAATGGGAAGATAAGGTGTTAAAAGGTATGTTTAGGCAAAAGCGGCCTTCAGTGCGATTTCGATCATGTCACCAAAGCTGCGTTCGCGCTGATCTGAGGGCAGGGCTTCGCCTGTCAGTAGATGATCAGACACAGTCATGACACCAAGGGCGCGGCGGCCATAGCGGGCGGCAAGCGTGTAAAGTTCCGCTGCCTCCATTTCGACACCCAAGATGCCGTGGCGTTGCATTTCTTTATTCAAGTCAGGACGTTCGTCATAGAATGTATCTGAAGAATAGATGCTGCCCACATGCACGCCGACATCCATGCCCTCGGCCGCATGGTAGGCTTTATGCAATAGGTCAAAGTTTGCCACTGGCGCGTAGTTCAATTCTTTGAAGATGGTTGAACTTGGAGTAGCCACCGTACAGGCCGTCATCGCCAAAATTACATCGCGCACTTTGACGTGGTCTTGCATACCGCCACAGGACCCGATGCGGATGAGCGTCTGTACGTCAAAATCGCGGATCAATTCGTTCGCGTAGATAGACATAGACGGCATGCCCATGCCCGACCCTTGGATCGTGACGCGATTGCCGTTCCATTCGCCCGTGAAGCCAAACATGCCGCGGACTTCGTGGACGCATTTGGCATTTGTCAGGAACGTTTCGGCCGCCCATTTCGCACGATATGGATCGCCAGGCATCAGTACTACGTCAGCAATATCGTCTTTATCCGCGCCAATATGGATGGTCATGTGTGTCGCTTTCTGTCTGGGGTTTGCCCGATGCTAGGCCTGTGTGCGGGCAGGTTCAAGAGGTGTCACTGGGTCTGGATATCCTGACTGGCGATGAACGTGAACGATGTTCAATATTGATCGCAGGTTACACATGAAAGGACCTCATATGTTCTATAAATCAATTGGTATTCTTGCGCTTTGCGGTGGGCTGGTCGCCTGTGATGTTGTTACGCATCCGGTTGCGGTTGTCGGCCCAAGCAACACGGTTTATCGTGGTACGGCTACGGCGACCCTGTTCGAAGGCGGCTGGTTTCAGGTCAGCAATGGGCCCAACACATGTCAGGGGCGCTACAGTCCGGGTACGATTGGAACGACCACGACCTTTCCTGTAACATGTACAAACGGCCTAACCGGGATCGGCTCCGCAACGTATCAATCCGCGCTTGAGGGTGGTGGTGAAATTACCATGCAGGATGGCACGCAGTGGCAGTTTATCTTTGGGCGTCGCTCACTCGGTCTATAAAGTTTCGCGGCGATACTCGCGACTTGAGCACCGCCGCTTTTCGAAGCAATCTGCCACTGAAAAAGATTGGATACTGCATGTTTAGATTTACCATTTTCGCCGTTGCCCTGACGCCTATGATTGCACCTGTTGCGGTAACCGCACAGAGCGCGGAAGAGTTGGCAATGGTGAGAGAAATCTATGCAGACCTAAATCCGCTTTCCATCGCTCAGGACATAGAATTTTGCGGTTACATTGGGCTCGATGATGATGGCAACTTGGCGTTTTCGGAACCGACCCCCGGAAACAACGATAGCTGCCTTGCCGATGATCCGACCAATCTCAATATTGTCACAACGTCCTATCATACCCACGCTGCGTTCTCACCGGACTATTCCAGTGAATTGCCAAGCGGTACCGACATGGAAGGCGATGAGGATGAGGGTATTGATGGCTGGGTTGCCACCCCGGGTGGGCGGCTTTGGTATATTGATACCGAAGACATGACCACGCGCCAAATCTGCGGGATTGGTTGCATTCCATCCGATCCCAATTTCGTCGCCGGCGACAGCGGCATCATTGAGCAAAGCTATAGCTACGATGAACTGATTATTAAACTCGACGAGTAATAGGTTCGGGTGATCTATTCCGCTGCGACATCCGTTGGGTCCGCCAAGTCAACGATATCATCCATGATACGGTTCAG
>CALBVZ010000176.1 GCA_937969445.1 uncultured Octadecabacter sp.
ACGGTGCGATCCCCGACGGACGCGCCGTAGTTCACCACATAATCGCGCACAGCAGACGCCAACATCACACCGGGAATGTCATTTCCAGCAAAGCTAAGCGGGCGTTCAATCGCGCCTGTCGCGGTCACGATCTGTTTGGTGCGAACGCGCCACAAGCGATGACGCGGACCGTCTTTTTTGCTCAAATGATCCGTCAAACGCTCATACGCCAAGGCATAGCCATGGTCATAGACACCCGCGCCCATGCAGCGTGCCACAACGGTAACATTCGACATGGATTCAAGTGCTTGCAGGGCGTCCTTAACCCAAGCATCCGCATCCAACCCGTCAATCTGTGCGCCATCTACGGGTGCACGACCACCCCAATGGGCCGTCTGTTCAACCAGCAACACGCGCGCACCCGCGCGCCCAGCAGCCAATGCAGCGGACAGGCCAGCAATGCCGCCGCCAACGACCATGACATCCACATGGGCGTAGAAGTGTTCGTAAATATCGGCGTCGCGGTCTTTGGGTGCTTTGCCCAAGCCCGCAGCGTGGCGAATAATCGGCTCGTACACATGCTTCCACAGCGGGCGCGGATGGATGAACATTTTGTAATAGAAGCCAGCGGGCATGAACCGCCCCAGCTTGGCGTTCACCGCACCCACATCAAACTCAAGACTCGGCCAGTGGTTCTGTGAACTTGCCTCTAGCCCTTCGAACACTTCCTGCGTGGTGACACGCTGGTTGGGCTCAAAATGCCCGTCCTTGCCAAGGTTCACCAAGCCATTGGGTTCCTCAGCGCCAGACGCAACAATGCCGCGCGGGCGGTGGTATTTGAATGAACGCCCCACCAGCATCTGGTCATTGGCGATCAGCGCAGACGCTAGCGTGTCGCCCTCGTACCCGTGCATGGTTCTACCATTAAACGTAAAGCTAACGGGCGTGTCGCGGTTGATCAGCCGCCCTGCGGTGGTCAAACGTGTGCTCATGTCGATGCCCCCCCGAATTCACGCCATGTCCAGTCGGGGCGTTTCTCTTTTATCTTTGCAACCAATTCCTTAGGCGGCGCGAGGGTTTGTGCGGGATACGTCCCGAACACCTCCAGCGTCGTCGTGCAACGGGCCGCGTGAAACCACTTGCCGCAGCCATAGCGGTGCTGCCAGCGTTCCAGATGTACGCCCTTGGGGTTCTGGCGCACAAACAGATAGCCTTCAAACTCTTCATCAGACGCCTCTGGCCCAAACCGCTTCAGGTGCGCTTCGCCCCCTGCGTGCAGTTCGGTTTCATCAGCGTTTACGCCACAATACGGGCATTCAAGGATCAGCATGGGCGGACCTCCGTAGCGGAGGCAGTGCTGCCCCCAAGTTCAAAGTGAAGGGGCAAATTCAGGCAACGCACGGGCTTAGGGGCGGGGTTTGCGCCCCGCCCTGTAAGACTTAACCGTGAGTGGTGTTCATTATTCTGTAGGCGCAGGTGCCGTTTCAGCAGCGGGCGCGTTGGTGCTTGGGTCTTGTTCAAGCGGCACGGCAGCGCCCCCGAAGACAGCGTAAAGCACGACGAGCACGATAACGGTGCCAACGAGGATAAGCCCCAAGCCCCCCGTACCCGACCCCGTGTTATGGGGAATGCGGTGCGACCGGTCTGGCGCAGGTTTCGAGAAGTCGTAGTCAGCCATTTCAAGTCCTCCTGTTTCCGGCGTTTTGGAACCTCCAGAATGGAAAACGTCGACAAAATGTCCCGAGAGCGCGAAGCGCGGCAGGGTATTTTGGCGACAATCAGGTTCCGAAACGCCTTTGGTGAGGAGAGAATGGCGGGATTTACGCGCGTTGGAATATGAGCGGAAAACGCCGGAGCGTTTGGGCGAGAGCTGGCCGTTTGGTTTACATTGGGTCGGCTAGAGTTTGCCAAGCGGATCAACATAAGCAGCCGCCCCCGAACAAAAGGTCTCCAAAGCCCCATTGAATGGTTCCAACTGAAAGCATGACAGCTTGAGTTCGAGAACGGGTCAAATTTACCTTGGTGATTTGTGTCTCTGCGTCAAAACGCTGAATTGCTACAGCATCGGCAGTTTCAGCTACTTTCTCCAAGCCATTCAAATCTATTTCTTTGAAGCTTTCCATCTCAACGATTGAGGCAATCTTCGAAATATGAATTGGGACCGCTTGACCTCTGGCAACTATGTCAGCCTTTAACTCAGACGCTATTAAGGCAATCCTCTCATGTGCCAATGCTACCATGTCACTTGTTAACTTTGTCTGCTTTGAAGCAAGCGCATCGCTCTCGATTTGGCCTATTGGAAGTTGCTGAACATGAGGTACCATCAGGTAGTAGGCACCGACAATTGCAACCAGCAATGCGCCAAGACGTTGAAACATGTCACCATCCCCGCCACCCGCTGCAGTAATTGTTAAGGCCAGCCAAATGATGCATCCAAGCATCCAGAAACCATCAACTGGATCAATTGACTTTAGCGTACCCATCAATGCGCCACCCCCGCCGCAACGCTCTCGTCGATAAACTTGCCCTCACGGAAGCGGTACATCGAAAACTCATCCGTTAGCGGTGACGCGCCTTTGGCCATCAGTTCGGCCATCGCAAATCCGGACCCCGGAATGGCCTTAAAGCCCCCCGTGCCCCAGCCGCAGTTCACGAACACACCCTCAATTGGTGTCTTGGACAGGATCGGGGAACGATCCCCCGTCACATCCACAATACCGCCCCACTGACGCAGCATTTTCAGGCGCGACAGAATCGGGAAGGTCTCGTTCAACGCCCGCACAGTTTCCTCAACATGATGGAACGATCCGCGCTGGGTGTAGTTGTTGAACCCATCTGTGCCGCCACCAATCACCATTTCGCCCTTATCGGACTGGGACAGATAGCCGTGCACCGTGTTCGCCATCACGACGATATCCATGCAGGGTTTAATCGGCTCAGACACCAACGCCTGCAACGCGACACTTTCCATCGGCAAACGGAAACCCGCCATATCCGCCAGATGGCTTGCATGCCCTGCAACAACCATCCCCAGTTTGTCACAATCAATCGCACCCTTGGTGGTATCAACGCCAACGACCTTGCCGCCCTCAGTGCGCACATTGGTGACTTCGCATTGCTGGATAATGTCCATGCCCATATCAGAACACGCCCGCGCATAGCCCCAAGCCACCGCATCGTGACGCGCTGTGCCGCCCCGTTCCTGCCACAAGCCACCCAGAACCGGATAGCGCGGCCCCTCGATGTTCATGATCGGGCAGAGTTCCTTCACACGCGCGGGCGTAATCCACTCCGTACTAACTCCCTGCAACGCGTTGGCATGTGCCGTACGCTTATAGCCGCGCACCTCATGATGGGTCTGGGCCAGCATGATCACACCACGTGGGGAAAACATGACGTTGTAGTTCAGATCCTGCGACATCGTCTCATACAGGCTGCGGGACTTCTCATAGATCGCCGCCGACGGGTCTTGCAGATAGTTGGAGCGAATGATGGTCGTGTTGCGCCCTGTGTTGCCGCCGCCAAGCCAGCCCTTTTCGATGATCGCCACATTGGTGATGCCGTAATGCTTGCCCAAGTGCCACGCCGTCGCCAATCCATGGCCACCGGCCCCAACGATAATGGCGTCGTATTTCTTCTTTGGCGTGGGGCTGCGCCAATGGCGTTCCCATCCTGAATGGTAACGTGTGGCTTCACGGGCAATGGCAAAAGCGGAAAAGCGGCGCATGTCTGTCCCCTCGACATTGAATCATCTTCTTATTCTTCTGGGCCGTGTGGGAAAAAAGAGGATACTCGCAGCGGCACATGGACACCAGTTTGCGACACGCGCCCATTGGCCGCAACACTTCACGCGATTGTCCCTTTTTTCGGACGCGCCAAACGACTACATCTTGCAGAATGAACAGCGAATTTATCATTTTCGGGCTGACATGTGTGGTGCTTGGTGTACTGGCAGTTGGCGCAGTGCTCACCCCGCTTTGGCGCGGGGGCGCCACTGAGGTCGCCAAAGACACAGACATCAACATTTACCGCGACCAACTGCTGGAAGTTGAACGTGACTTGGCGCGGGGCGTGCTGGATGAGGCTGAGGCCGAGCGTACACGCACCGAGATTTCACGTCGTTTGTTGACGGCAGACACCAATGCACGCGCCGACGCCACAGGCGCCCCACAAGGAATGAGCCGTGCCGTGGCGTTTACATTGGCCGCGGCATTGCTGACGGGGACTGGTTTTCTGTACTGGGAACTTGGTGCTGCAGGTTACGGCGATGTTCCACGCGCTGAACGCATAGCGATTGCCGAAGAACGCCGCGCCAACCGCCCATCCCAGCTTGAAGCAGAAGCTGACAGCCCCGAATTCGACTCCATCTCATTGGCTGAACCTGAGACCGCAGAAATCCTGCAAGCTTTGCGCGCGGCAGCGTTTGAACGTCCCGATGCCGTGCAAGGTTGGGCCTACCTCGCGCAGGTTGAGGCCAGTGTCGGAAACATGCAGCGCGCTGCCCGTGCGCAGGAACGGACCATCGCACTGCTCGAGGACAGAGCCATTGAAGCCGACTACGTTCGCTTGCTCGATTTCCTAGTGATCGGCACGCAGGGCTACGTGTCACCCGAAGCGGAAACAATCACGGTGCGTATTTTGCAAAATAATCCAGAAAGCACCCCTGCACTGTATTATGCGGGGCTGCTTTATGCGCAGAACGACCGCCCTGATCGCGCCTTTAACTTCTGGCGCAATGTGGTGGAGAACGGCGACCCTGATACGATGCATTGGAATTTCGCCGCGGGCCAGATTTCCGACGTGGCAGCGCAATTGGGCATGGATTACGCCCTGCCCGATCAACGCGGCCCGACCAACGCTGACCTTGAAGCCGCCGAAGCGCTGAGCCCAGAAGAGCGCCAGCAAATGATCCAAGGCATGGTTGGCCAGCTGGCAGATCGCCTCGCATCCGAGGGCGGCCCACCACAAGATTGGGCGCGCTTAATTTCATCGCTTGCGATATTGGGCGAAGATGAAACCGCATTAACGGTACTTAATGAGGCCGAGACAATTTTTGGCGCTGATATTCAAGCCGTACAAATCGTCCGCCGCGCCGCACAAGATGCAGGCCTGACCGAATGATATTTGAAGACGTCATAGAATTTGCAGACGCCCTACCCAGCTATGCCCCGCTTGCGGGACTTGACCTTGGCACCAAAACCATTGGCGTTGCTGTGTCTGATGCAATGCTGACCATTGCTTCGCCGCTTGAAACGATCAAACGAACCAAGTTTCAGGCCGATGCCACGCGCTTGTTTGAAATCACCGCGCATCGCAACGTGGCGGGCATCGTGCTTGGCTTGCCGCGCAATATGGACGGCTCTGAAGGGCCGCGTGCGCAATCCACTCGCGCGTTCGCTCGCAATCTGGCCCGTCTGACCGAGCTGCCGATCACCTACTGGGACGAACGCCTGTCTTCCGTGGCCGCTGATCGTGCCATGCTTGAGGCTGACCTGTCCCGCAAACGCCGCGCTGAACGCATCGACAACGTTGCTGCGGGCATCATCCTACAAGGCCTACTTGATCGCCTTGGCCATTTGCGCAGCACGTCATGACGGACAATACGGACGACATCTGGAAGCGTGCAGAAATCGAAAGCCCCTGCATAAAGATCTGCGTGATCCATCCAGAATCGCGCCTGTGCACAGGCTGTTTGCGCTCGATCGATGAAATTGGCGCATGGTCCAACTTGTCAGGTGATGCCCGCAAAGCGGTGATGGACGACCTCCCCAACCGCACAAAGCTGATCACCAAACGGCGCGGAGGCCGCGCGGCGCGCCTTAAGGGATAAATGGCGGGGTTGCGCCTTCTTTAGGGGAACTCTCGATGCAGCGGTTGCCAGCTCTGACGTATCTAAAGTTTGACCAAGTCAAGCTTGTCGGGGTTGCGCATGACATAAATCCACGCAATCTTCCCGCTTCGATCCGGAACGAGCGTTGTGATGGAATCCAATAGACCCGACTGATAGCGCAGCAAAGCGGGCTTAGCATTTACCATCGACATTTGGCTCGTCCAACCCGGTTCATCTTTCGCTTTTTCGTACAATGCTCGGAACACCATCATAATCTCGTTCCCGCCACACAAAGGACGCCGCGCTGCGCGTTTCTTGGCTCCGCCATCCGTAATAGCAACGGCATCAGGCGTGAGAAGCGATAACGCAGTGTCAAAGTCCTCCGTCATGATTGCCATGAAGAAACGTTGGCTTAGGTCAGCGACCTCTGCAGGCGTCGCATCAAAACGAGGACCAGAGTCCTGCAACTTCTTTTGCGACCTGCTGACAAGTTGGCGGCAAGCAGCTTCGGTTGTTCCAAGAGTGCCGGCGATCTCCGAGTAACTGGCATCGAACGCTTCCCTGAGAATGAATGCCGCGCGTTCTTTTTCGGTGAGACGTTCCATAGCCCACAGCAATGCCAATTCGCATTCTTGAGCCAATTCAAAGTGATGTTCAGGCTCTTGAGGGTCCGATTGAATTATGGGTTCGGGCAGCCACGGACCGACATAGATTTCCCGTTGCCTATGGGCGGACCGTAAAACGTCGATTGCAATATTTGTGGCAACCCTGCGCAGCCAAGCGGCGGGATTGTCGATTTTATCAATGTCGGCGGCGGCCCACTTTAGCCAGGTGTCCTGCACGACGTCTTCCGCACCGGAACGTTCGCCAAGCATGCGGTAGCAAAGCGACAACAGTTTCGTGCGTTCGGCTTCAAATATGTTTGTAACCATATTCATGCGCGAGCTGGGACCTGAATTGTTTCATCGCTGATTTGGACACTGCTACAGATCTGGGCAAAACCCAACCCGCGTTTCAAAACCGGATATATTCGCCCACTTGATGCGGCAAAAGAAGCCGCCGTGACAGCAGCGGGGCCGAAACGCCTGTCGATTTCGGTCCTAAGATCTTCCAGCTCGATCGAATCTGCAATCGCGGCTTGAGCAAACCGAAACCCAAGCCCAACATCGCCTGCTGCGGCCGCATCACCCTGGAGACAAAGAACAAGCTGATCTTTTGGGACCGCTGCCTCAAGTGCCATATCGACGATAAGCTGCACACATGGCCCGCAGTCTCCTTCCTGTGTCGACCCCAACATAGCGCCCGCCCAGACGTTTCGTGCCGCCTTAGGGCCCTGAAACTGAGTGTACAGCGGGAGCAAAGACAGCCGCACACCAGCCTCCGTAGACGTCTCAACAACGTGAGACATGTAGCTGGTGTCATAGCTGTAACGTTTCGCGAATTTCCGTATACCCATCTTCAAAAAATACCGGATCATGACTGTTTCCCATCCGCTTGAATATTGATTGCCGCGAAGAACGCGAGAAATGCTGGCATTTGAATGCCGAGCAGGTTCGTAAGCGCAACAATGTCGAGAGGAGCACCGCGGTGAATCCACATCCAGATGTGTAACATCCCATGTAAGACAAGCCATCCAGCCCCACACACCCCAACTGATTTGTTGTTTTTGAGGCCAGCCCAGAGCAATATTCCACCGCTCAACAAGTAGGCAAGCGCGATATCCTGCGCAAAATGAAAATTGAGCGGGCCCGTAAGAACCACGCCTGGAACGTTTTCATACCAATGCTGCGTGGCACCCCCAATATAGGCAGCGGTCACCAAAGACAGTCCACCAACGCCCAATAAAATTTGTCTTTGCATCACATCTCCAATCATTAGATTTCAGAGATATGACGATCCGGCCGGGCTTTTTGTGACATCCAATTGGCACATTAATGCAAATCTTGAAGCGAATTGTGCGAATTGTCACAAAGTCCCGCACACTGAACTTTCCTACCTATGCGACCAAAACCTTACGCAGCATATTCAGCGCAACCAGTATCAGGAAGAACCCGAACACCCGTTTTAGCGGTTTAGGGTCCATGCGGTGCGCCAGTGCTGCGCCCCAAGGCGCTGTGATGAGCGTCATGCAAACCACCACCCCGAACGCACCGAAGTTCACGGCCCCCACGGTTAGCGGTGGCGCGATCTCAATATCGGCGAACAAGAAACCAATGACAGCGGGCAATGCGATGATTACGCCGTAACCGGATGCTGTTGCCACCGCGCGGTGGATCGGCACACCGAACAACGTCATCGTCGGCACCCCAAAACTACCGCCGCCAATACCCATCAAGACAGATAGGAACCCGATAACCGGTGATCCAATTGCGCGGAATGCGCCCTTTGGCATTTCATCGCCAAGGCGCCAGTCCGACTTACCGAATGCCATGTAAAGGCCGATGCAAATTCCCAGACCACCAAACAACGCCTGCAAAACAACGGATCGTAATTGCGTTGCCACGGCCACACCGATGATCGCGCCAATTACAATTCCCAAACCCCAGCCGCGCAGAATGTCCCATTCCACCGCGCCCTTTTTGTTATGAGAATTCAAAGACCTTAGTGACGTTACGATGATCGTCGCCAGCGATGTCGCCAAGCATATCTGCATCAATTGCGGGCTGTCATAGCCAAGCGCGCTAAAGGCGTAAAAGAACGCTGGCACCAGCACGATGCCCCCTCCAACGCCAAGTAACCCCGCCAAAACACCAGCAAACGCACCGATCACCATAAGCAATCCGATAAGCGGCAAAAGAACAGACATTTCAGGCATAATGGGCTCCAAGATTTGCGCCAACATTGCCTAAGCACGGCGCGGCGACAACCCGTTAAGCCGCAGCGCGGTCCATCGCGGCCAGAGCGTCTTCAATCGTGGACCAGCCTGCGCCCTCAAGGTGGGCATTTTCAGACAGGTAACGCCGCCACTGGCGCGCACCAGGACGCCCTGCAAACAGCCCTAACATCGGCTTGGCAACTGGCATCAGCTTGCCACCGCCACGTGTCGTGTCTTCCATGTGTGCTTCGATATAGTCGCGCATCTGTAAAACCACATCTACGGGATCCGGCCCCATGTCCCCGCCCCAGACAACCGCGTCAGCTGCTTGCAAGATATCCGTCGGATTGTGGTACGCCGCCCGCCCAATCATCACACCATCAAGGCCTGCATCCAACAGTTCCTTGGCATGATCCAATGTCGCGACACCACCATTGATGGAAATATGTAGGTTCGGAAACAACCCCTTCATCCGATGCACCAGATCATAATCAAGCGGCGGCACGTCACGGTTTTCCTTGGGCGACAACCCTTGCAACCACGCCTTTCGCGCGTGGATCGTGACGCGTGTTACACCTGCGCCAACGATACGGGCGAGGAATTCTGGCAAGACCTCTTCAGGGTCTTGATCATCCACACCGATGCGACACTTTACTGTGACTTCAGCAGGTTGCGCGGCAATCATCGCTGCACAGCATTCCGCGACCAGCGCTGGCTGCTTCATCAAGACAGCACCAAAGGCCCCTGACTGCACCCGGTCAGACGGGCAGCCACAGTTGAGGTTAATCTCAGGATATCCCGCATCCGCGCCCATTACGGCAGCCTTGGCTAGCTCAACAGGGTCAGATCCACCAAGCTGCAACGCCACGGGCTGTTCCGCCTTATCAAACCGCAACAAATGACGCGCATCACCACGCACCAATGCAGGCGAAGTCACCATTTCCGTGTAAAGCAACGTGTGGCGGGACAGCAGACGATGCAGATAGCGGCAATGGCGATCCGTCCAGTCCATCATCGGGGCGACGCTAAGGCGGGCGGCTGTATGTAAATTCACGCTCATGGCCGCGCATATACCCCCGCGGCGACGCCCTGTCATCCCTTGACGCAGCGCTGCGCGAGGCCCACGCTCGTGACATGACACATCCTCTTATCACGCAAGACCACATCGACACCTTCCAACGCGACGGCGTGGTCCTTATCAAAGGTCTGTTTGCAGATCACGTCGAAACACTTCGCAATGGTGTTGATCGCAATATGGCTGAACCCGGCCCGTATGCCGCCGAAAACCTAAAGACCGGCGAAAGCGGGCGTTTCTTTGATGATTATTGCAATTGGCAACGCATCCCAGAGTTCGAAACGGTCATTCGCGACAGCCCCGCGGCCCAAATCGCAGCCGACCTGATGCAAAGCCAAACGGTGCAACTTTTTCATGACCACGTGCTCGTAAAAGAACCCGGAACTTCAAAGCCCACGCCGTGGCACACGGATGGCCCCTATTATTTCGTTGAAGGCCAACAAACCGTTAGCTTCTGGTCGCCGCTTGATCCCGTCACGGATGCATCTTTGCGCTGCGTTGCTGGATCGCATAAATGGCCCAAGCCCGTTTTACCCACCCGCTGGCTTGCCGAAACTGCGTTTTATCCAAATGAAGACGACTACATGCCCGTACCGGACCCAGACGCCGAAGGTATGGAAGTCCGCGAATACTCGATGGAGGCAGGCGACGCTGTGGCGTTTAACTACAACATCTTGCATGGCGCACGCGGCAATGAAACGACATCCCGCCGCCGCGCGTTTTCCTTGCGTTTGTTGGGCGATGATGTGCGATATACACAGCGCCCAGGCCCTACGTCACCGCCCTTTCCGGGGCACGATATGGTACAAGGGCAGCGCCTGCGGGCTGATTGGTTCCCAGAAATTTATCGTCGTTAAAGCGACACCGCCTGCCCTGTGCGTGCACTTTCCTGTGCGGCCATTCCTATTGCCACCGCCTTTGCGCCATCAGCTAACGTCACCTCCACGCTACCTTCACCACGAATAACCGCATTGAACCGCTGATGCTGGTAAAATGTCGACCCATTATGATCCCCCGCATCAAGCAATGCCGGATCGACAGGAATATCCATTGAGATCGGACCCTGCGGTGCGCGTGGGGAAATGATCACCTGCGGAACCGGAGCTGGACCGAGCTGTGCAGGCCAAAATCGTCCAGGCCCAGGGACAAGACATTCGATCTTACCCTTTGGCCCAACGGCGCTGATCTCTTCTTGGTAGCGCGACCCTTCGGCAAACATGCACAGCTCAAGCATTGCACGGGCACCGCTGTCGAAATCGACAATCACATAGCCGTTGTCCCAAATGTCTGGCGTGCGTCCATCATAGGTTTCTTCAAGATGGTTCAAAGATTGTCCCGCGGACGCCATAACCCGCACAGGTTCCGCCTTTAAAATCAGTCGCATAAGGTCAAAGAAATGGCAGCATTTTTCGACAAGTGTGCCGCCCGTGTTCTCGTTGAAGCGGTTCCAATCGCCGATTTTCGGCAAGAACGGAAAGCGGTGTTCGCGCACGGTCAGCATGGAAATCCCGCCCGTCGCCTGCTCAGCCTGTTCAATCAATGCTGCAACGGGCGGCATGTAACGGTATTCCATCGCGACCCAAACCGGATGTGGGTACCCTTCAAACAATGCGTCCAGCCTCGCGGCATCTACGGGGTCGGTATAAAGCGGCTTTTCGCACAAGATCGGCAAAGGTCGTTTCGCGACGATTTCGTGCAATTGGGCGGCATGTAGGTTGTTCGGGCTAACGATAACAATCGCGTCTAATTCTGGGTGCGCCAATAAACCATCCAGCGTTTCCGCCACTGTTGCCTCTGGCCCTGCCCCGCCTTTTCCAGCCAGAACTGCGCAGTTTTGCGCCATTTCCAGCACCGGATCGAACACCACCGAAACGCGACCATGAGGCAGCAGGTTGATATTTTGTATATGCTCGCGCGCCATCATTCCGCAGCCGATTATGCCGTAGTTCACCATGTCCATGTGTTAGGTCTTTCCAAGTCTCGAGACGTAATTAATTTGGTTCGGATCGAACCATGTTCTTGAATACTCAACAGTTTCGCCCGTATGCGCGCGCCCTGTTCGCTCAATGAATCCTGCAATTTCACCCGCCCGCAGTCCAAATCGGGGATCGACCCAATCAGGTGTTGGCGCAAGGTTAATCCGGTCTTCAGCACTGGTGATAACCACCCCCAATACTTCGGAATAATAAAGGTAAAGGGATTCAGATACCGCATCTTCATCGACCACTTCTGTAACCGCGCAATCCAACCATATCTCTTCCATGGCTGCCGGAATACCGTCTATGAATCGCAACCTACGGAACCGAAATCCGTTTGGGCTGGCAAATCCTGCTTCGCGTGGGGCTACCATCTGGTCAATCGACAACACTTCGGCCGTTGGCAAACCACCGCCCTGTAGCCGCTCGATCCGTAAAAACGAATAAACAGACGGCACATCAGCGCGCGCACGCACGTAGTTCCCCGACCCCTGCACACGTTCCAGAAGGTTCTTTTCTACCAGTAAATCCAGCGCTTTACGCAAGGTCCCAACTGCGGTGTTCAGGGATTGGGACAGCTCTCGCTCAGGCGGCAAGCGTGCGCCATCCACAAGCCGACCTGCTGCAATATCACGGATCAGCATCTCTGCGATCTGAACGTATTTGGGCAGCGCCGTGGGGCGTTGACGGTCTGACAATTGCGCCCCTCCCTTAAAGTTGCGAAATAATTGATACAGTATTGATGCACTACGTTTGGGATGCTACGCAAGGGGCAATACCACTCTCTGGGGAGGAGAATCATGAGCATCGTTCCAGTCACGTCTGCCGACCTTGATGCATCAGAGGTTAGCTGGTTTTCCGCTTTATGTTCAGACGACTACGAGTTTTTGGGCGTGCCGGATGGTTCACTTCGTTCCTCATGGGAGCATTGCCGTGACATCGTTCTGGAAGCCGAACAGCAAGGGTTCCGCAACATCCTCGCGCCGTCCAGCTACCAAGTCGGGCAAGATACATTGTCCTTTGTTGCAGGTATGGCCCCGCTTACGGAAAAGATAAACATGCTCGCCGCGATCCGTTGCGGTGAGATGCAGCCCATTATGTTGGCGCGCACGGTGGCGACGCTGGATCACATGATGAAGGGCCGTTTGACACTGAACGTCATCTCGTCCGATTTCCCCGGTGAAGTTGCAGAAAGCGGTTTTCGCTACCAACGTTCCCGCGAAGTAGTCGAGATCCTCAAACAGGCGTGGACGCAGGACGAAATCAACTATGACGGCGAAGTCTACCAATTCGCAAACGTCCCCACTGCCCCTGCGACCCCGTATCAAACGGGTGGTCCACTTCTTTACTTTGGCGGCTACTCGCCCGCGGCACTAGATCTGTGCGGGCAACACTGTGACGTTTACCTGATGTGGCCCGAGCCCAAAGAACAACTCGCGCAGCGCATGAAAGACGTTAACGCAGTGGCGGAACGTTATAATCGCACACTTGATTACGGCCTGCGCGTCCACATGATCGTGCGCGACACCGAAGCAGAAGCACGCGAATACGCCGACCACATCGCGTCAAAACTTGACGATGAGTACGGCAAACTGATCCGTGATCGCGCCCATGACAGCATTTCGCTCGGTGTTGCCCACCAAGCTAAAGCACGGGAATTGGCCGATAAATTCGGATACGTAGAACCAAATCTCTGGACCGGCGTTGGGCGTGCGCGTTCTGGCTGTGGCGCGGCCCTTGTTGGATCTGCCGACCAGGTGCTTTCCAAAATCGAAGAATACCGCAAGATGGGCATTCGGTCTTTCATCTTCTCAGGGTATCCGCATATCGATGAAGCGAAACATTTCGGCAAACTCGTCATGCCAGACCTAAAAACCTGTTCATTGCCTCATGCCTATGGTCGTGTTCCCAGTGACACGCCTGCAACCCCTCTCGGAAACGGACCCCGCACCTAATGGAACGCATTAACCTTACGCCTGACCTTTCTCTTTCCCGCATCGTTTACGGTATGTGGCGCCTTGGCGATGTGGATGACACGTCCCCCAAAGCCGTCCAAGCCAAGATCGAAGCCTGCCTTGAGCAAGGCATCACAACCATGGACCAAGCCGACATCTATGGCGGCTACATGGCTGAGGAAATTATGGGTGCGGGCCTGACCCAGTCGATCAAAGACCAGATCGAAGTCGTCACCAAATGCGACATCCTGATCCCTGCCGGTCGTTACGGCCATGTGTCGGGCAAGTTTTACGATACCAGCCGTGAACATATCCTGAATTCCGTCGACCATTCCTTGCGTCTTATGGGGATCGACAAGATCGACGTTCTGTTGATCCACCGCCCTGACCCGCTGATGGATCATCATGAAACGGGTGCGGCACTGGACGAAGTCGTTGCCTCTGGCAAAGTGCGCTCGGTCGGCGTGTCCAATTTCAAGCTCCACGACTGGACGTTGCTGCAATCTGCGATGAAGTCCAAATTGGTCACCAACCAGATCGAAGTTTCCCTGTCTGCCCATGACGCGCTGACCAACGGCGACCTCGCATTCCTGCAAGAACGCGGCGTTGCTCCGATGGCATGGTCCCCGCTCGGTGGTGGTGCGTTGATGACAGCTGACACTGACCTTGGCCGTGCAATGGATACAGTTGCAGCCGAGAATTCAGTGGACCGCAGCGCAGTTGCCATCGCTTGGCTTTTGGCGCACCCTGCCAATATACTTCCCGTCATGGGAACAAATAACATGAGCCGTATCAAAAGCTTATCTGATTCACTTAATGTAGAAATGGGCCGGGAAACTTGGTTCAAACTCTATGAAGCCGCACTAGGACATGAGGTTGCTTGACGTGAACGCCTTTGACCCTGCGCAAGATGCACGTGCGTTTCGCGATGCCCTTGGTGCCTATGCCACTGGGGTGACTGTCGTGACTGTGCCGTCTGCTGATGGCCCGATCGGGATCACGGCAAATAGCTTTGCCTCGGTGTCGCTTGATCCGCCACTGGTGCTGTGGTCACCTGCGAAATCATCTAAGCGTTTCAATTACTTCACAGGCGCTAAGCACTTTGCGATCCACGTTTTGGACGCGCATCAAAAACAACTTTGCGATGGGTTCACCAAAAACAAATCTGCTTTTGACGGGCTTGATGTGTCTATGAATGAACACAACGTGCCCCTCATTGAGGGATGCCTAGCGCGGTTCGAATGCTCACTTCACGCCGAGCATGATGCAGGCGACCATACGATCATGATTGGCAAGGTTACACGCGCTCAGTCGCGGGATGGCATGCCACTTTTGTTCCAATCCGGAAGGTTCGTTTCGCTAAAAGGTTAAATTAGAAACAGGGCGTAAGATCCTGATAACAGCTCAAATTGAGCAAAAAAAGGGAGGGTAAGCCGTTGGGAGGACGTCTTACAATCGGACTGGTCGCCGCCGCATATGTGGTGATCTTGTTCATCGGTGCCTTTGAGGACCGTCGCGAAGCTTTGGCTGATGCCATCGGTATGGGTGATATGGCCTTTGTCGGCCTCATAGTTGCGATCCTTTGGGTTGCTTGTTTGATCCGCCCCGTGCCTGCTGCGCACGCCCACGCCGCGATCAATGAAAACCTGCATAAGGTCGGCAAAGCCCTTTCCATTGGGGCGCTTGTCCTGATGGTTTGCTTCATTTTGCTGCAAGTCTTTATGCGTTACGCCCTAAACGATGCCCCCAACTGGACCGAAGAAGCCGCGCGTTTCGGTATGCTTTGGATGACCGGCCTTATGGCACCTGTCGCCTATCGACATGGTGGTTTCGTCGCGATTGATATGCTGGAACGTGCCCTCGCGCCGCGCCTCTCTGCGGTTTTGACGCTCATCTTGTTTGGCATGTCCTTAGCAGTGCTTTTGGTGATGTGGGACAAAGGGTTAAACAACCATGTCGACACGCTGTCTGGCCGCGGCTGTTCGTCAACGTTGCGCTGGCCCTTCGGGATCGAAATCGGCAAGTGCGGCGCGAAGTTTAGCAACTATTATCAGTACATTGCTCTGTGGATCGGGATCAATCTCCTCATCTTAGCGTGTGTCGAGTTGATCCTTCGTCAAATCCTGAAACTGTTCGGTAAAGATACCGGCCTCGCCCCACTTGGCGACGAAGACATGGCGAGTGCTTCCTGATGTTGATTTGGTTCCTTCCCCTCTTCCTCGTGATCCTGATGATCGGCACACCGGTCGTCTTCGCGCTCCTGTTTGCCCCGGGTTTCATGACTTGGGTAACCGGCAACGAAAAGGATCTCGCGATCCTTTATCGCAATGTTTACACTGGGATCGACAGCTTTCCGCTTATGGCGCTGCCGTTCTTCATGCTCGCTGGCGAAGTGATGAACCGTGGTGGTATTACCACCCGCCTTGTTGAGTTTTCACAGGCATTCATGGGCCACCTGCGTGGTGGTCTGGCGCAGGTGAACATCCTCAGTTCGATCTTGTTTGCCGGCCTGTCTGGGTCCGCTGTGGCAGATACATCCGCCCTTGGATCTACCCTTATTCCTGCAATGGAAAAGAACGGCTACACCCGCAAATTCGCCGCCGCGATCACAGCAGCAAGTTCGGTCATCGGTCCTATCATCCCACCTAGCGGCATTATGATCATCTACGCTTACGTCATGGGCGAAAGCGTGGCGGCGTTGTTCCTTGCAGGTATCGTTCCGGGTGTTTTGGTCGGTGTTGGGTTGATGGTAATGGTGCGCCTTATGGCGGATCGGTATGATCTTCCAAAGGCCGAGCGCATCGTCACGAAAAACCAGACCATCGCCCCGATCGAATTCTGGCTGTCGTTTATCCTCGCACGGATCAACCTCATGGGGCTTCTTTGGGCGGTGTACCGCGGCGTGCAATCGTTCAGTGGTTACACCCGACCAGAAGGTTTCATGCTTTGGGGAACCCTGCTGATTTTGTTGATATTGGCACATTTCCTGCTGGTCGCACTGCGTGGCCAGGTCAGCGCTGACTTCCGCACGGTCTGCAAAAAAGGCGTCGTTCCGCTGCAAACACCAATCATCATTCTTGGTGGTATTCTGATCGGCGTCATGACCCCGACAGAAGCATCGACAATCGCGGTGGCCTACGCCCTGCTGGTGTCCGTGTTCGTGCTCAAGTCCCTGACATGGGCGGACTTCTTTGATGTGTTGCAACGCTCGGCGCTTGCGTCAGCATCAGTGCTGTTGCTTGTTGGCGCAGCCGTTGCGTTCAAGACCATTGTCGCGACATCCGGTGCAGCCACAACATTGGCGGACCTGATCCTTGGGTTGTCCGAAAACCCACTGATCCTGTTGTTCCTGATCAACATTTTATTGTTCATCGTCGGCATGTTTTTGGACGCAGGCCCCGCGATCATCATTCTTGGCCCAATCCTTGGTCCAATCTTTGTTGATATCGGCGTTCATCCTGTCCACTTCGCCATCATCATGAGTGTTAACCTCACGGTCGGCCTCGCAACGCCGCCAATGGGACTTGTGCTCTTTGTGGCTTCAACGGTCTCTCGCGAAAAGGTGGAAACCATCGCGAAGGCTATCCTGCCATTCCTTGCCGTGGAAGTCGCGGTGATCTTCTTGATCACCTTCTTCCCACAAATCTCAATGACGGTTCCTTATCTCGCGGACTTCCTCGGATGTGCGCCTGACAGTGGTTACATGGCTTGCATTAGCCCTGGACCACCCGCAAACTAACCTTAATCTAACTTCATAAATCTGGGAGGATTATCAATATGATGAAGTATCTCGCAACGGCTGGCATGATCGCAGCCTACACAATGGCCGCAGTACCAGTTTACGCTGATGGCCACGCTGTTACGCTGCGCGCCACAGCCAACTCCAACGAAAATGACGAAGACTATGACGGTCTGATCGTGTTCAAGAACTACGTTGAAGCTGCCTCTAACGGCGCGATCAATGTGGAAATCTTCATGGGCACACAAATCTGTGCGACTGGCGCGGAATGTCTTGAAGGCGTTTCTGAAGGTTCTATCGACATCTACGTGTCCACATCTGGCGGCGCTGCCGGCATCTTCCCTTACGTGCAAGTCCTTGATCTGCCGTACCTGATGTCTGATGACCGCGTTGCTGAAGCCGTTCTTCAGGGCGATTTCGTACGCACCATGCGTGACATGGCGCTGGAAACATCTGACGATACAATCCGTCTGATGACGGTCGGTAACACAGGTGGCTGGCGCAACTTTGCGAACACTGTTCGCCCTGTGATGACACCTGCAGACATGGAAGGCCTGAAGATCCGGACTGTTGTGGCTGACCTGCCGCAGGAACTCGTACGTGCGTTGGGTGCCTCCCCGACGCCAATCCCATGGCCTGAGCTGTTCACATCGTTCCAGACGGGCGTTGTTGAAGGGTCCAAGAACGGCATCACCGACATCATGGGCATGAAATTCCCTGATGCGGGCCTGCAGTACGTCACACTCGACGGCCACGCCTACATGGGTGCGCTCTGGTGGATGAACAACGAACGTTTCACTGGAATGGACGAAGCACAGCGTCGCGTTATCGTGGACGGCTTCTACGCGCTGCAACAGGCGACCTTCGCGTCACCTAAGCGTAACTCCATCCAAGCCTACGCAGACTTCGTTGCCGGTGGCGGTAACCTTTACGTTCCGACACCTGAAGAGAAAGCAATGTTCGCTGAAGCGGCTGAGCCAGTTCAAGCTTGGTTCCGCGGCAACGTCGATGGTGCAGACCAAATCCTCGACGCATTGATCGCGGCGGTGGATGAAGTCGAAGCAGATCTGGCAGCAAGCTACGACGCTGACCTGAACTAAGCCTGCACACGCTTATTACGAAGAAAGGCCGCTCCATCAGGGGCGGCCTTTTGGTTAGATAAGACGCGCTCGCAGCGAATGGAGGTTCGAGCGCAGACTCCTAGATTTCTGCGTTGTGGCGAACGTCTGCTTGCGCATTCAGGGTCTTATCACCCGCTTTAAACACTCATGTTGCCTTGGTGCCAAAGTGCTGAACCGCAAAGTCCAGAAAGCTCCTTAGTTTTGGTGTGATCGCTTTGGTCGGCGAATAGAGGAGGTGTGTAGGCAATGCGGCTGGTTTGTAGTGCTCAAGCACCCGGACAAGGTGTCCAGCCGCCAAGTCCTGTCGCAAAAGCCCTTCGGCTTGAAGCACGATCCCAGCCCCGCCAAGAGCGGCCTGTCGTAGCGTCTGGCCGTCATTGGCGGCCAGTGGGCCGTTGACCGGAACTGTGAATTCTTCTGCTAGGTCGCCGGGCCCTGTAAACGTCCAGACCTCCCGCATTGTGCCGGGCCGAAAGCCAAGGCAAGCGTGGGTTGCAAGCTCAGCTGGATGTTCGGGCATTCCGTTCTGTTCGATGTAGGCGGGCGATGCACAAATGACCAATTGGTAGGGTGCAATCGCACGGGCAATCAGGCCGCTATCAGGCAGATCCCCTGTGCGAATGACTAAATCGTACCCTTCTTCCAGCAAATCCATGACGCGGTTGTTGAGCGTCAATTCCACCCGCACTTCGGGATTGCTTGCAAGGTATTGCGGCAAGATAGGCGCTATATATGTCGATCCGAAATTTGTCGGAGCGCCGATCTTCAGCACGCCACGCGGTTCTGAACGTAGCTTGGCCACACTTTCATCGGCGGCTAATAGATCAGTCAGGATTGCCTTGGACCGTTCATAGTAGATCTGGCCTGCCTCGGTCAAAGAGTGACGCCGCGTTGTCCGGTAGAGAAGCTGAGCACCCAGATCCTCCTCCAATGTGCTGACATGACGCCCAATCATTGGAGCACTCATTCCAAAGGTGTCCGCGACCGCAGCAAACGATCCTGTTTCAACGACTTTGATGAAAATCTTCATGGATTTTAGTCGATCCATTCGAAACTCCTGATACCGAGTGTGTTCAAATTATTGATATTTATCCATTCAAAATGCCCAATCATAAGGGGAAGCACAATCATAATTGGAGAAAAGTAATGAACGTCGCAATAAGTGGCCCCGGCAACATGGGGCTCGGCATCGCCAAGCTGCTCACTGAGAAAGGCAATCAAGTTTCATTGGTCCATCGGGAGTTGGACATCGCGGCGAAAGCAGCGATCGAAGTCGGTGCCGGTGCACAAGCCAAAAACATCGAGGAGGCCGTGTCAGAAGCCGATATCGTCGTGCTTGCGACACCGTTTGACGCAGCAATACCCGTTTTAAAAACTGCCGGTGATCTTACAGGCAAGATTGTTATTGATATCACGAACCCGATCACACCTGACTATATGGCCCTGACAATTGGCCACACCACATCCGCAGCTGAAGAAATCGCAAAGGCTGTTCCTGAAGCTCGAATTGTAAAGGCGTTCAACACCGTTTTCTGGCAAGCGTTGCCATATGCCGTTCGGAAGAACAGTGCCGCAGTTCAAATCTTACTTGCAAGTGATGATGCGGAAGCAAAAGCGGCTGTGTCATCACTGGTCGCGAATCTTGATTTTGATCCCATCGACGCCGGCCCTTTGCAAAATGCGCGCTATATTGAACCCGTCGGAGAGCTCAACATTCACCTTGGGTACGCATTGGGTTGGGGAACTGCGATTTCTCCGGCTTGGGTCCGTTTGGACAGCTAAGGAGAAGACGGATGAAATTGGTTGGAACCGACGCCCTTGTGACTGGGGCAAATCGTGGACTTGGAAAATCGCTTGTGCATGCATTGGCGGACGCTGGTGTAGCACGCATATTTGCCAGTGCCCGTCGTCGGTTCCACCTCCCCGACTTTAGTGCGCAAACCGAAATTGTGCCCTTGACGCTTGACGTCACTCAGACAACCCAGATCAACGATGCCGCGCGCGATGCAAAAAACACGCGACTGTTGATCAATAACGCGGGTGTGCTGCCACGTGGTGGCGCAATGTCCATTACCGAAAACGATTTGAGGGCTGCAATCGATGTGAACCTTCTTGGCACGTGGCGAATGGCGAAAACCTTCGCGCCGATCATCGCAGCGAACGGAGGCGGTACGATCGTTAACATCCTGAGCCTGATCAGTTTACAGAACGCACCTTTCTTTGCGGCATATAGTGCGGCCAAACATGCGGCATGGGCCATGACGCAATCTCTTCAAAGCGACTTGGCCGGAAGTGGCGTGAATGTCGTTGCATGCTTTCCCGGTGGTATCGATACCGACATGTTGGACGGTATAAACGCGACAAAAGCTGCGCCGGATGATGTGGCTCTTGCGATTGTCAAAGGGATCAAATCCGGGAAGTCCGAAATATTCCCCGATCCGGTTTCATCACATCTTGGACCAAGTTTACTGGGCATGAGGTGAAGTCTCGCAACAGCGCAGTCCAGACCTAAAGCCAGAAAGGAGCTTAGACGGAAGGACTCGCAGCCACCCAATCAGTTTCATAGAGCGGCCCTTAAAATTCGAAGGTGAAGGTCCGTTCTGTCCGCACAACTGACTTCAACGCTCTATTCGGACACATCCAAGACCAGCGAACGTCGACGACGTCTATTCCCATTCCATCTCAGAATAGACCGCACCAGCGTTCTTTGTTGCCAACTCCTCAAACGTATCGAGGTCTGCATACGGAGACTGATCAACGTAGTAAGCCTCAGCCAGATCACCGCCTTCGTCGATGTGCTCGCCAATCTTTTCGCGCAGGTAGCTGACGTAGCCATGCGTCCCTGCCCGCACCACGTCCATATTTGTCGGATGACCATGGCCCGGGATCACGTAAAGCGCGCCGAGCGGTTCAACGGCAGTTTCCCATGTCTCCAACCAGCAGCGCGTGCACGTGTCCCCGAAAATCGGAGGCATGCGCTCGTGAAATGCCACGTCGCCCGCGATCAGCATCTTTTGTTCGGGCAGCCAAACCGAAACATCACCGGGGCTATGCGCTGGCCCAAGGTAGAGAACCTCAATTCGCATATCGCCCATTTCAATGATGTATTCGTCTTCAAACGTAATGGTTGGCCCGTGTGGAACTGTGCCGTCAGAATTTTCACGGGCATAGCGGATCATACCTTCCATGCTTTGCGCTGACTTGTCCTCAAATGCGGCGGCGGCATCGACGTGGGCAAGGATATCAACCCCCTGCTCAACCCAGTAGTTATTGCCCAGCATCGCGTGGCCCTGCCCGTTTTCGTTGATGACCAGTTTCACGGGCTGGTCCGTCACAGCTTTGATCTCTTCGTGCATTGCAGCGGATAACGCATAGTTAGCCCCCGCATTAACCACGATCACACCGTCGCCCGTCACAATGAAAGACAGGTTGTTGTTGTGCCCTGCGTTCTCGTAAGTCGGCGGTGCGGTCGCGCCGATCGCGGACCACACGTTCTTGATGACCTGAACCGGCGCTTCATAAAGAACGGACTGTGGATATTGATCTTCAATGTCTTCATTCGCCAAAAGCGGCGTTGCTGCCATCATGCATAAAATACTGGTGCGGATCATTGGGCGCGTCCTTCTGGCGATTACATTCAAAAACATGCATACGACATTTTGCAAGGATGTCACCAGTGCAGGTCGCCGCACCTGCAAATCTAACTTACGCTACTTTCCATACCAACGTTTATTGGCGTCTATGAACTGTTCCAGAACCTTCCCAAGCCCGCCGAACTGTCGACCTTTCAAATAAAGATACCCTGAAAATGCGCCGATCGCAGCGCCAGCGGCGTCGATAATCAGATCCTTCATCGTGTCCACAAGACCAGATTTCTGCATATTCATCCCAAACAGCTGGTCCATGGCAAACTCGAAAACCTCCCACATGGTGCCAATCGAAAGGCCAAGGCAAAACGCCAACGTTGCCAGGGCCCAAGGCGGTGCGGCGTAGCGATCCCCCTCAAACAACATGAAAATGAGCAAGAACCCAAACGCGCCAAAGCTAAGCGCGGACGTGAAGTGCAACACAACATCCCACCACCAGAACTTTTCGTAAAAATCGCCGACCTCGCCCAGAAACATGGTCGCGAATATGAACACAACTATCGAGGTGAGAACGGAGCGTGGCAGCCTAATCCCAAAGAACCCCGCAAACCGTTCTGGCAAAAACGTAAGCCCCAAGGTCGCCGCGCCCACGAAAACCGCCTGCCACGTTTGGGTGGCAACACCTGATAATATCTCAAGCGTTAGAATTGTCTGGATGACGCGAATGACGATTGGGCCGGATATCTTTTGCATGGGTCTTCCGATTGCAACTTTGAATGCCAATATTGACAGTATGCAGCAACACACGCCCCTTCGCATAGCCAGCTATAACATTCGCGCAGGCCTTGGCACGGACCTGCGCCGTGATCCGTTGCGTGTGCTGGATGCTGTGAATGCCCTTGATGCTGATGTGGTTGCTCTGCAAGAGGCGGACTTTCGTATGGGGGCACGCCCATCCGCCCTGCCGCGCGATCTAATCAAAACCCATACCGACCTGCGCCCGCTTCCTGTGGCCGACAACGACACCAGCCTTGGTTGGCACGGTATCGCGCTGCTGGCACGTCCAAACATTACCGCTGAGCAAGTTCATCGGTACCCTCTGCCTGGGTTGGAACCCCGTGGGGCGATTGCGGTCGATCTCCTAAACCTTCGTGTTGTTGGCGTTCACCTTGGGCTGTTGCGACGTTCACGCCGCAGCCAGTTGGACCATATCCGCGAAGAGCTCGACGCCCTACCACCGCGCCCGACGATCATTCTGGGTGATTTCAACGAATGGTCACAGCGCGTCGGACTTGGCCGCCTTGCACGGCGCTACACAATCCTCACACCGGGGCGCACGTTCCCGTCCAGCCTGCCCATGGGTGCGCTTGATCGGATCGCCCACTGCGAACGCCTTGACGTGCGCATGCTAAATATCCCACGCAAATCTAAAGGCCGCCACGCATCCGACCACCTGCCGATACTGGCCGAGGTACAGGTAGCAGATGCTCCTCACTGCTAGAATTAGGTGAGTTTAATGTCGCTCGTGGCAAATACTCGGTTGGCATGAAGGCGCCCGATAAGGCGGTAACCGTGATGCCCAAATTGGCGCCTGATCCAGCGGGGACGGTCAAAGTCCTCTAAAATCAGGATTGGCTTCCACTTATCAATAATGCCGCGCGCGCCCATGAGCGCGTCACGTTCATGGCCTTCGACGTCAAGTTGCAGTACTGAAATTTTACGGTCAAACGGCACCGCGTCATCTAAACGAATTGAAGAAACTTCTTTGACACCATTGGCCATTTCATTAACAAAATGGCTATGACCGCCCATTGGCTTGCCATTTTCATCATGGGTCCGAAACAAGATCGAGCCCGTTTTTGAGGACAGCGCAGAGTTCTGGATCTCGACGTTTTTCAACTTATTCAATCTGCAAGTTTTGGACGCATTTCTGAAAGAATTTGGATTTGGTTCAAACGCCCAGATCTTTTTGCCTGGGGCCATACCTGCCGAAACTCCTGGCAGAAAATCTCCAAAAAATGTGCCGGCGTGAATGACATCACCGTCGCCTGCGTTCTTCGCCATGAAACGGATTGTCTTTGGTTCGTAAACATCGCCTGAAGTGATCAAATGCACAGCAGGCCTATGTTCCAAGTTTCTTGGAACTGAGTATTTACCGTAAATATTCTCTGCTAGCAGTGCGGCCATGAATCTACCTTTTTGATTGGATGATCACGACGGTAACTTGAACTTGTGGCCGAAAAGAGTTCTGAGAGGACAAATAAAGTGTTAAAAATGGGGCAAATGCTGCGTGTTCTTAACGGGTGTGCCGACGGAATCGCACATCATTACCGAAACGGGTACATCCAGACCTTGTAGTCATCCACCAACACCTGTGCACGGGCGCGTTGTTCTGCCGTCATGCGTGGGGTCAGTTCCTCGAGCGAGTCTGGCGCATCGACGTCGCCGCCAATCGCGGACAGCGCGTACCACATGTACGCGCGAACCAAATCAGGTGCTTCGATCCCGCGCCCAAGCTCGTAGTACCAGCCAATCCCCGACTGCGCACCGGGGTGCCCCTTCATTGACGCACGCAGATACCATTCAAAGGCGCGCTCATCATCCTGCTCAACCCCAAGACCAAGCGCGTACATCACGCCGATCAGTTCCTCAGCATCGGCATTTCCGGACCGCGCCAGAACTTCAAATTGGGCACGTGCCGCTTCAAATTCGCCCACTTCCATCAAATCACGCGCATCTTCTAGGTCAGCGGCGTAAACGGGGCTTGTAACCCCCAACAATGCAGCCAAAATGCCCGCATGAGCCATACGTTTTCCACACGATTTCCAAGCGTTTTCCATATCGTACTTTCCTGCAGTTTTGCTGCGAGCGGAGCGTTCGCCGACTCGATCTCCATGGATGATTTCGTGGACAGCGACCCAGCGCAAGCGCGGATTGGGCAATTGCTGTTTTATGATAGGATCTTGAGCGGAAACAGGAATATTTCGTGTGGAACCTGCCATCATCACGATCTCGCCGGTGGCGATGGATTGTCGTTGGGCATTGGTGAAGGCGGCATCGGGCTTGGCGAAGAACGTCTTGTCGGTGACATCCGCAAACGCGTCCCAAGAAACGCCCCAAGCCTTTGGAATATAGGACATGAATCAGTCGATGTCCTATTCCATGACGGTCGTCTTGAAGTTTCTGACCAGTTCGGAAACGGGTTTGACTCCCCCGCCGAGGAATGGCTCCCCCAAGGGCTTGATAACATCGTGGCTGCCCAAGCCCTGTTCCCGTTGACGGCCCAGTTCGAGATGGCCGGCAACCCTGGCGAGAACGACATAGCGGGCGCCACCCATGACCGTATCGACGCCGCTTGGCCGATTATCGCGGCGCGTGTCAGGGCGAACGAAACCTATGTCGATCTGTTCCTTGAAGCCTTTGATACCGTTGAACAGCCTCTCGACATAACGATTGTGGAAATCGGCAATGCATTGGGCGCGTTTATCACTGCGGAATGGCGCAGCTATGACAGCCCATATGACGCCTGGCTTTCAGGAACGCCCCTGCCCGAAAGCGCCGAACGTGGACGGGCGTTGTTCTTTGGCGAAGCGCGGTGTGCATCCTGTCATTCCGGTCCGTTGTTTACCGACCAGAACTTTCACGCCCTTGGCCTGCCTGCCTTTGGCCCCGGGCGCACGCGCACCTTTGACAAAATGCCACGAGACGTTGGACGCATGGGGGAAACGGACCTGTTATCAGACGCTTACCGTTTTCGCACACCCTCATTGCGCAATGTCGCCCTCACCGCGCCCTATGGACACAACGGCGCATACCCTAGTTTGGCCGACATGATCCGCCACCATGCCGATCCGGTCAGCGCGCGCGCGGCGTGGACCACCGATATGGCCGCCCTGCCCGACGCTCCGCGATTTGGCGGGGTTGATTTCGCGATCCGACAAGACGTCCGTGAAATGGCGCGACAAGCGGCTGTCCTCGACATTCGACCAATCGCCTTAAGTCCGGCCGACATTGAGGATCTCGAAGCATTCCTGAATGCATTGACGGGTATCACCGCGAATGATCGCCCAATGGGACGCCCCGACAGCGTCCCAAGCGGCTTGCCTGTCGATTAACGGATCACTTCGCTAAGCGGTCGTCGTGCGCGTTTTGGGGCCTCACCAGTGGGCTGCCCGAAACGGATAACCTGAACCAAGCGGCGGTCTGGCCCAATGCCGAAGTGTTCGCAAACTTGCGCGTTGGTCGTCGGATTGTCTGACAATGCCGCCATTGGCCAACCGGCAAGGCCCAACATCGATGCCTCAAGACACAGACGTAAATACGCCCGCCCCGCTACGATCTGAGATTCACTTTTATCAATATGAAACAGCGCAATAAGTGGCGCTGTTAAAGTAACATCAACCTCAGAAACCAAGCCCTTTGTGAAGCCAAAAATGTTCAGGAAGCGCCAGAACTTGACCAAAGCAAGCGACGCCATGCGTGCTTCGTTTGCACTCATCTGCATGGACGCACGGTCCATCCCATCAAGCCCTGCACGCGGATGGGTGTCACGCAACCGCATCCAATCCACCAATTCCTCTCGAAAACCCGCATGCTGCATGATCTGAAAGCTGGCCCAGTCGTTTCGTTCTGCCAGCCACGTTCGGCTAGGTTCATCCAAGACAAACCTTGCATCCGCACGAGTCCAGCCGAACAGTTTCACCGGATCAGGCGCGAACGCGCCGCGCCACGTAAAACGGTTCTCAAGCTGCTGGTGCAATCCGTCCTCACCGCCTGATGACAATTCCAAATGCGCAACAGCGACAAGCCCTTGATTGGGCGCCGTGTCTGCGCCCGTCAGCGTCACGTCTGCTGTGATCTGATGGGCGGACAAGGCCAAAACCATGCCTTCAAGAACCGCGCCGCACGACAACGCGGCATCACGCCCTGTCGTGTCACCAACGGTTAGCCCAACGTTGGTATCGCAAAACAGCGACAGCACGTTTTCGTCGCGCACCCAACGGGCTGGCTGGGTGTTATGGACCGTCGGAGCCAATGCCGCACGCGCCACGCAGGTCTCAAAAACATCTACATTTATCATTTTCTTGCCTTCGACATGAGCCGCGCCATGCGCTGTACGGCCGCCAATTCCAGCTCGGCACGTGGTGAGGTCGCTAAGGATGGCATCGACAGTGCAACCAGTGTGATTGGCGTATCGTCAGCCAGTAGAATGTGGCTGGCGTTGAACATGCTGAATAAGTGGGTGATGTGGTCGCCCTCTGCACCGTCCGTAAATGGCGGATCGGAACGGCGCAGCACGGGGCGTACCTTGAAGATGTGCTTAAGCACGGTTGAATCCAGATCGCTCAATTGCGGGGCTTCAATCAATGCGGCCCCTTCCACCAAAGGATGCGCTTGCAGACCGCGCAAGAACCCGATCGCATCGCGGGACCGATCCTCAGCCAGAAGCCGCAAGAGCGTTTGCGATTGCTCCTCGGTGCGCAGCGTTTGCGCCTCAATGAAGAGGACAGCGACAAGAACGGCCGCGAGGATCACCGCCAAGGTCAAGATGGTCGCGTCTTTGTTCATGTCGGCCATTTGCGCGATGACGATACCCGCAAGGCCCGCCCCCAAAACAATGGCAAAGAACGAGACCACCGGTGCACGGTGCTGCGACTGCGAACGCCCCAATGACACCGCGAGCCAGCATAGAAACAGTACACCGAGCGGTGAGATCTGCGCTGGAAGGTCTAGGTAAACCATAAGAAAGTCGGCCGCGGCGAAGGGAACCAATAGGAACAACGATAACGCCAATCGTTCAACGGTTTGGTTTTCAGCAACGGTGAGGCTGGCCTTGTCTCGCGTCAGAACGAGCCATGCGCCGATGAAGAACCCGCTGAGTTGAAAGAATAGTAGACCAGCAAGCCGTGCCGGATCGATACTGTTTGACCACCAGAATGAAAGGACCGCAAAAATCGCGGTGCCGCCCATAACCCAGAACTTCACCCCTTGCGGGGCATGTTTTCGCAGCAATCCTTCTGCCAATAGCAAGACCGAAAGTGGGACAAGAGTGGCCCCTAAAAGTATGAAAAACCTAAAGAATTCCAATCCGGTCAATAATAGAAGCACGCGCCCCGCAAACAGCATTGCCATGACGCGTAGGCCAAGTAGGAAGCGTCGATTGAGAGGCGCCCAAGGATCGCGCGTGCAAATGACGGCCTGTAGGATCAGCAGTCCTGCAAGGACTGCAAGCGACAGGAACAAGTTCCCAGTATCCGAAGCAGCCAGCGTCATTTCATAAGCCCATTCAAAAACTTGCGCACAAACGGACGCATGAGAGCAGCAATAATCGCAGGTTTTGGGCGTTCAACGCGGGCCTTGTATGGATTGAAAAAGTAGCCGCGGTTGTCTGTTCCATGGGGGCGATCTAGCACAGCGTTTATCGCCTCGTAACACATGAGCTGGCCCGTCGTGATGACCATCGGCGCAAAAGACATACGTGATCGTTTGCCCGCAACAACGTCTCCAACGATAGCGAGATCAATATAGTTTCTAGATGAGGAATGAATCACAACCCATTCAGATTCAAGTAAAAATGCCTGACTCCTATGGTCATCTGTCAGCTTGTTCCAATCCGTCCCAATCGTTGGGTAGCCGAACTTTTCCTCATGCGGCTTATCCGTTGGCGCCGTGACATAGACCGAGGGAAGTGGTGAGGCATAGGCATCGATCACGGCCTTCCCCAAAGCGCGTGCTCGGCGGTAGAGTAACAACGAAGCGCCTAAGTCATCGGTGCCGTTCACCACAATTTTCGCACGATCAATCAGCGCATCGACCTGCGTTGCCCAATCGCCGTGATGAACTTCGATCTCGATCTCAGGGTTAATTTGGCGCGCGATTTCTGCCGTGGCTTCGGCCTTATGTCGATCGATCGTATGATCAAACGCAAAAACCTGACGGTTGAGGTTGCTGACCTCAAATTCATCAAGGTCTGCGATGATCAGTTTACCAACCCCTGCCCGCACAAGGCCCAAAATGCAGGCCCCTCCCATACCGCCGGTGCCACATACGAACACGGTGGCGTCGCGCAGCTTGGCTTGTTCGACTTGAGTGACGAACCCGATGTTGCGGGTGGTGAATTCAGCGTAATCAAACATCGCGGTCCCCTTTTGCGGGGCGCAAGATCGAAAACTGTCGCGAACTGTCAGACCAGTACAACACCGGAAGGATCAAGCGCCGCAATGCGACGAAGCCAGCTGTGAACAGGACGCCAATAACCGCAGTTTTTGGGACTTCACGGGTCAGATAGCGTCGGATCGCAGGGAGATCCATACGACCCAGCTGCAAGACATCATCGCCACGAGTGTAATCCAATTCAGCAGAGCAGAAGTCATTGAACGCCTCATCACGGTGCTTTGGGGCTTCAATCCACGTCTTTTTCAGATCATCGGACCCACCCGTATAGGCGTTGGCGATGACAAAGCGTGTTTCGTCGAATTCTGCATCTTGGCCGACACCAAAGACGTGGCGGTGGCTGCCCATAATCCGGCGCGCGATAAGGAGGTGGTTCAGCGTGCGGCGATCTGCGTTTGGCTTGGGCCAAATATCTGAAAACATTTCGGAAACCATGCCAACGACAGCAGGAACCTGAGTGACATTAGAAATCCAAAGCGGGCGAAACTGATTGCGCACGAACAGCAAGAAACAGGTGAGACCATAAAGCACCCAAGACAGGCCACCTGAGCGCTGATCTGGGTCCACCATCACAAGACCGAGGTGCAGAACGTCAACGGGTTCGGGTTGTGTGTCTAAGGTCATGACGGCGAGCGCGTTGAAGGCGATTGGCGTGCCATCGCGTAGAGTAACCAGCGTAATGATGGTGTCCCGCATGCGGTCGCGATCCCCAGAAAAGACGCCGTAGGTTAGGCTGCCTTCATCCAAGGTTTTGGCCGCAACTGTTCGCAGTTCAGCTGTGAGGGCGTTGAGCTGGATATCAGACATCCAACGACCGGGGCGCTCCATGATGCGCACGATACGCTCGCGCCCGTTGCGCAAGGTCACGTCCATGTATTCACGCCGGAGCGATTTAAGGATGGGTCCGATCATGATCCGCCTGCATTGCGTGGTAACCATCAGGTTATGGCGGTGGCGCGTGGCAAACAAGCGTGGAAACCCTGACCTTTTTGCGGCAACGGGTCGGGTTTGCGCCTGCGGCGGGCGTGATCAGGGGGGCTCGCCCCCCTCTGGCCTTCGGCCATTCACCCCCGAGGATATTTTCGAAACAAAAGCAAGTTGAAGGTTAAGCGGTTACGCGTTTGCTGGCCTCAAGAGCGAGTGGGCTAAGGCCTTCGCCGCCGGTTTTCAGATGGGCGGCGAGTTTTTCTAGCATGCGCGGTTCCCAAAATTCTTTGAGATGCGCCGCGACACTGCCTGCTTTGTCAGCGTCTGGTTGGCTTTCAAAGAAGGTAGCGATTTGGTTTGCCATGCGGGTCATTTTTTCAGGCGACATCGGGGGCCTCATTGGATTGGGAAGGGTGCACCAAGATACGGTGCGGATGGGTGAAAATTTCAAAGGTATCATCGCGTGCGAGGGCGACGAGTGTGATGTTTGCCGCCTCAGCCGTGGCGACGGCGAGGGTCGTCGGAGCAGAGACGGCGAGGATGACTGGAGCCCCTGCCATCGCGGATTTTTGCACCATTTCAACGGACACACGAGAGGTCAGCGTGATTGCGCCATGGCTGCAATCCGGTGTTGCGCCGATGAGTTTGTCCAAGGCGTTGTGGCGACCGACATCTTCTCGTATCTCTGTAAACCCCTGATTGGTAGCGTAAAAACCCGCCCCATGAACGGCACGCGTCTGGTCATGCAGGGTTTGACCCGCCCTTAAACTGCGCATGGCGGTGGCAATTTCTTTAGCGGTTAGCGTGATGTCACCCTTAACCGTTGGCATGTCCCGCACGGCTTGATCAAGGCTGTCGATGCCGCACAGGCCACATCCAACAGGCCCTGCCATCGCGCGGCGGCGGGTTTGCAATGTATCGGCCATATCTTCGGGCAACCACATTTGCACTTCGATGCCGTTTTCGTGGGGCACGACGTCGATACTCTCAAGCTTGCCCCAGCCTTCCGTGCGGGTGAAACCACGACCGAAGTCTTCTAGATCACATGGCGTTGCCATCATCACGGCTTGGGTCGTGCCGTTGTAGACCAGTGCCACGGGCACCTCTTCTGGCAGACTTCGTGTAGCCGCCACAGCGCGGCCGTTGCTCACAACGTGAGCATTGGTCGCGCGTGCGCCTGTCATTCGGCGGCCGGTAAGATGCGGCGCGATTGCGCGGCCTGTGCGTTATAGTCTTCTTGCCATTCGGATGGGCCATTGGACAAGGCCACTTGCACCGCTGTCACCTTATATTCAGGGCAGTTCGTAGCCCAGTCGGAATAGTCCGTGGTGATAACGTTGGCCTGTGTGTCAGGGTGGTGGAAGGTCGTGTAAACTACCCCCGTCGACACGCGATCGGTGATCTTGGCGCGCAATTGCGTCTCGCCAGCGCGGGAGGCAAGGCGCACATACTGACCATCGCGCACGCCGCGCACTTCGGCGTCATGCGGGTGGATCTCGAGCACGTCTTCTTCATGCCAAACAACGTTCTCGGTGCGCCGCGTTTGTGCGCCAACGTTGTATTGCGACAAGGTGCGCCCTGTTGTGAGGAGCAGCGGGAAGCGCGGTCCGGTTTTCTCATCCGTCGCCACATATTCGGTGATGATAAACTGCCCTTTGCCACGTGCAAAGCCGTCAACGTGCATGATCGGGGAACCGTCAGGCTTATCGTCATTGCACGGCCATTGAACTGAGCCGCGTGTTTCCAACATTTCATAGTTCACATTGGCAAAACCCGGTGTCGTCGCCGCGATCTCGTCCATGATCTGGCTTGGGTGGGTGTAGGTCCAACCCGCGTCCATTGCGTTGGCCAACATCATGGTTATTTCCCAATCTGCATAGCCATTCTTTGGCGCCATAACCTTGCGCACGCGGTTGATGCGGCGTTCGGCGTTGGTGAATGTGCCGTCTTTTTCAAGGAACGTGGATCCCGGAAGGAAAACATGCGCGTAGTTGGCTGTCTCGTTCAAAAACAGGTCGTGCACGATCACACATTCCATCGCCGCAAGGCCCGCTTGCACGTGCTTTGTGTCAGGGTCGGACTGAAGGATGTCCTCGCCTTGGCAGTAGAGACCTTTAAACGTGCCATCGACGGCGGCGTCCAGCATGTTCGGGATACGCAGGCCGGGTTCTGGGTCGATCTTACCACCCCAAATCGCCTCAAACACTTCGCGTGTGGCGTCGTCTGATACGTGGCGGTAGCCGGGCAACTCGTGCGGGAAGGATCCCATATCACAGGCACCTTGCACGTTGTTCTGGCCACGCAACGGGTTCACGCCAACGCCGTTTTTACCCAAGTTGCCCGTCATCATCGCAAGGTTCGCGATAGCCATGACTGTGGTGGAGCCTTGGGAGTGTTCCGTCACGCCGAGGCCGTAATAGATGGAACCGTTGCCACCCGTTGCGAACAATTTCGCGGCTGCACGCAGTTCTTGCGGATCAACGCCAGTCAGCATCGCGGTTGCCTCAGGCGCGTGGCGCGGGTCGGAGATGAATTCGGCGTAATGCGCGAATTCGTCCCAATCACAGCGGGTGCGGATGAACTCTTCGTCCATCAGGCCCTCGGTCACGATCACATGGGCGATGGACGACATAACCGCGACGTTGGTACCCGGAAGCAGTGGCAGGTGATGCTGTGCTTCGATGTGTGCGGATTTCACAATATCCGTGCGGCGTGGGTCAATCACGATCAGCTTGGCCCCTTGACGCAGGCGCTTTTTCAAGCGGCTGGCAAACACAGGGTGGCCGTCTGTCGGGTTTGCACCGATGATGATAACGACGTCTGTTTCCTCAACGGAATCAAAGTTTTGCGTACCAGCGGATGTACCGAAGGTCGTCTTAAGCCCGTAGCCCGTAGGCGAATGACACACACGCGCGCAAGTGTCGGTGTTGTTGTTGCCGAAGGTTGAGCGGATCATCTTTTGCACGAGGTAGGTTTCCTCGTTCGTGCAACGCGACGACGTAATGCCGCCGATAGATTTTACGCCGTGCTTTGCCTGCAAATCGCGCAGACGCTTTGCGGTGTATGAAATCGCTTCGTCCCAGCTGACCTCTTTCCACGGATCGGTGATCTTGTCGCGGATCATCGGGTTCAGGATGCGGTCAGAATGGTTAGCGTAGCCCCATGCGAAACGGCCCTTCACGCAGGAATGACCGCGGTTCGCCTCACCATGTTTGTAGGGCACCATGCGCACCAGATCATCGCCGTTAAGCTCAGCCTTGAAGGAACAGCCGACACCGCAATAGGCGCAGGTGGTGATAACGGAACGCTCAGGCGTGCCCATTTCAATCACGGATTTTTCCTGCAAGGTCGCCGTTGGGCAGGCCTGCACGCAGGCACCACAGGACACACAATCGGAACTGAGGAAATCGTCCCCGCCAGCGCCTGCAGACACGCGAGAATTAAAACCCATGCCTTCGATCGTCAGGGCAAACGTTCCCTGCACTTCTTCACAGGCCCGCACGCAGCGCGAACACACGATGCATTTGGCAGGATCATATGTGAAATACGGGTTGCTATCATCCTTGGGGATGAACTGGGCGTTCGCCTCACCAGACGTGTCGCGCGCTTCAAAGTGGTTCGCGACGGCCTCATAGCGAACATCGCGCAGACCGACCATTCCGGCCATATCTTGCAGTTCACAATCGCCGTTTGCCGAACAGGTCAGGCAATCCAGCGGGTGGTCGGAAATGTACAATTCCATCACACCTTTGCGGATCTTTTTGACCTTGGAAGATTGCGTTTTCACAACCATGCCTGACGTAACGGGCGTGGTACAGGACGCTGGCGTTCCGCGTCGACCTTCGATTTCGACGACACATAAACGACAGGAACCAAAGGCCTCAACGCTATCCGTGGCGCATAATTTCGGAACCTGAATGCCAGCCTCAGCCGAGGCGCGCATGACAGACGTCCCCTCTGGTACGGTCACATCAAAACCATCGATCGTCAGCGTGACCATTTCCGTAGATTTGGATGCGGGTGTGCCCATATCCATATCTTTGCTGGTCGGGATTATGAAATCTTTCATTCGGCGGCCTCCTTTTTGGTGGCGAAGTCGTCTGGGAAGTTCTGCAGCGCGCTCATGACCGGGAACGGGGTGAACCCGCCCAACGCACAAAGCGAGCCGTCTTTCATGGTTTCACAAAGGTCTTCCAACAGCTCAATCGCGTCGGTGTCGCCTTTGCCGATGCGGTCAATCGTTTCAACGCCCCGCACAGCACCAATGCGGCATGGTGTACACTTACCGCAGCTTTCAACAGCGCAGAATTCCATCGCGAAACGCGCCATGCCAAGCATGTCGGTGCTGTCATCAAACACAACGACACCGGCATGGCCAATCAAGCCGCCCTGCCCGTCGAATTCCTCATAGGCAAACGGCGTGTCGAATTTGGATCGCGGCATATAGGCGCCAAGCGGCCCGCCAACCTGCACCGCTTTAACGGGAGCACCAGACAGCGTGCCGCCTGCTACTTTGTCGATCAGATCACCAAGCGGCAGACCGAAAGCCGTTTCATACAGGCCGCCAAATTTGACGTTACCAGCAATCTGGATCGGCATCGTGCCTTTGGATCGACCAAGGCCGAAGTCCGCATAATGCGCAGCCCCTTTTTCCATCACCACAGGAACCGTGGCCAATGAAATAACGTTGTTGACCACTGTCGGCTTGCCAAGGAACCCTTCCAGCGCGGGTAGAGGCGGCTTGGCCCGCACTACGCCACGTTTGCCTTCAAGCGAATTCAGCAAAGATGTTTCTTCGCCGCAAACATAGGCGCCCGCGCCAACGCGGATTTCCATGTCAAAGCTGCGACCAGAGCCAAGGACATCAGCCCCCAACATGCCAGCACCGCGCGCCAACACAACGGCTTTCTCCATGATATCAATGGCATCTGGGTATTCGGAACGTAGGTAAACGTAGCCTTGGGTCGCTTCCACAGCGAGGCCAGCGATGATCATGCCCTCAATCAAGGTGAACGGGTCGCCCTCCATGATCATGCGATCCGCGAAGGTGCCGCTGTCGCCTTCATCGGCATTGCAAACGATGTATTTCTGATCGGCCTGTGCCCCGAGAACCGTGTTCCACTTGATACCCGTTGGGAAACCAGCACCGCCACGGCCACGCAGACCGGAGCTTGTGACGTCTTCGACGATGCCCGCAGGCGTCATCGCAATTGCGTTGCGCAAACCAGTCAGCCCACCGTGGGCCTCATAGTCAGTCAGGGACAGCGGGTCTATTATACCACAACGTTGGAACGTCAGCCGGGTTTGGCCCTTCATCCAGTCCAGTTCTTCAACAAGACCAAGGCTTACAAGCTTACCGTCCAGCAGCGCCGGAACATCCGCAACATCAACTGCGCCGTAGCCAATCCGGCCATTTTCAGTCTCAATCTCAACCAGAGGCTCAAGCCAGATCATGCCGCGCGTGCCGTTGCGGATGACTTCAATGTCTAACCCGCGCGACTTTGCCTCGCTCAGGATCGCACTTGCAACATCATCAGCGCCAACCGCTTTCGCCGCACTATCCAGTGGGACATAAATCTTCATGCGCCTGCCTCCGCCAAGAGTTTATCCAGTTTGGCACCATCCACGCGACCGACGACCTTGCCGTCCACCATCGCCGCAGGGCCACATGCACACAGACCAAGGCAATAGACCGCTTCAATTGTGATCGCGCCATTTGTCGTTGTTCCGCCCCATTCAACCCCGAGCTTTTCCAAGGCACGATCAGACAGTGCATTCGCGCCGACCGATTGGCACGCCTCAGCGCGGCAAATCTTGATGATGTGCTTGCCCGCAGGTGCGTCGCGGAAATCATGGTAGAACGAGATCACACCATGCACTTCGGCGCGGGTGATATTCAGATGGTCGGCAATAATTTGCACCACCTCTGCAGGGATGAAACCATATTCAGCCTGCACCGAATGTAAAATCGGTAGCAACGGCCCTTCCTGCTTCGCATGACGAGCAAGAATACCTTGCATTATTTCAATGGTTTGCACGTCCGACATCTGGAAAACCCCCTAAATTCTTATGCTAGGTATCGCCAGTTTTGCATGGGTTATCAATATCGCTATTCCGTCAATTGATAGAAATAACCTATCAACCTTATGCCAATTCAGAAAGCGCCCGCGCACGGTCCAACAAGCCTGCTAGAACTGGCGTAAAGGGTTCGCGGTGCGGTGCGACAAGGCCAACCACGTGACTTGCATCAGGCTTAATCAAAGGAACCGCACCCAAGTCATCGCCTTTTAGGAAAATCTCAGCCGCACGAACCGGTAAAATCGTCGCCAAATTGCTGCGCACCACATGGCTGACCAAAACAACCACTGAGGAGGCCTCGATTTGCGGTGTCGTTTCAACTCCAGCTTCAACCAGATGCTGCGAGATAATCCTTCGGTTCTGCATGTCTGGTGTCAAAAGGCATAGCGGCACGTCCCCTAGATCGCCCCATTTTACAGGGCCGGACAAAAGTGGATGACCTGCTTTTGCGACTAAAACATAGCGCTCGGCATAAAGCGGCACTGTCGTCACACGGCCCAAGGGTTCATTGTCGAGGTAGGTCAGCCCTGCGTCGATCTCGAGGTTGTCGAGCATCGAAAGGATCTGTGCCGACGTCTTGGATTGAACGGAGAACCGCACGTTCGGGTGTGACTCGCCAAAATCGGCTGTTAATTCAGACACAACCGTCAGCGCGGTTGGGATAACGGCCAGTCGCAGATCGCCTGACAGCCCTTCACGGGCGACGCGCATTTCTTGGCGTAAAGTGCGGGCATCCCCAACAATCTGACGCGCCCAAATGAGGGCGCGTTGACCTTCCGGTGTCAGCCCCTGATAGCGTGAACCGCGCCAGACCAGCATCACGCCAAGCTGGTCCTCTAACTGTTTGATTGCAGCGGATAACGTAGGCTGGGTCACCCCCTGCGCCAGTGCTGCGCGGCCAAAGTGTTCTTCGCGCGCAAGGGCGATGAACATTTCAAGTTTGTCGATCATGGATGTAACTTTCGATAGGACATGCCTATCAAACCCTACTCACCCATGTGACGCAAGTGTATCAGCTGTCCAGATAAGCCTGAAGCGCAGCCTCGGTGCCGTCTGACTGAATAAGACCGTGCCATTTCGCAAAGCTTTCCGCGAAACGCGGGTTGGCCCCCAGATCACCATATGCCTGTTCTTGATCAATCCACGCCTGCGGATTGTTCTTTGCTTTCAATGCCGTTGCATTCAATGCGCCCCAGAACGGGTCATTGGGTTCAATCAAACTGCCGTCCTCGCGCGTTCCTTCACACATGCGCGCCCATAACGCCTCAACCAGTACAAGACCGTCGATTGCTGTGCCTGCGGTAAGCGCATCGCGCAGGATTGGGTGCAAGAAACCAGAATGACGGGAGGAGCCATCAAACGCCACGCGGCGCGTGGTGTCGTAGATTTCAGGATTTGAAAAGCGATCATCGATCAGGTCGACGTATTCCAGTGCAGTCATTTCTGGGACCGTGTGGACGTGCGGTGCGATTTCATCGATCTCAATCTTACGGAACAGACCTTTGATCAGCGGATTTGCCATCGTGCCTGCGATTGTCGGCACGGACAGCAACTCACCTGGTGTCGCAATAATCTGGTGGCCCGCGTTCAACTGGCGCAGCTTCATGGCTTCAAATGCGTGGACGTCATCGGTGAATGTTGCGCCGACCTTGTCCCAATCGGGGCGTCCGGCGCAGAATTTGTCTTCAATCACCCATTGGCGAAAGTTTTCATGGGTAACGGGCGCGTTGTCCTCAATGCCAAATTCACGCGCTAACGCCAACTCGGACGGGCCGGTTGCTGGAACGATACAGTCCACCATCGCGTTGGGAAATGTGACGTTGTCGTTGATCCACGCCGCAAGCTCTGGGTCGCTGAGCTTGGCCAGTCCGACAACAGTCTGGCGCAGAATGTCACCATTGGCTTGCAGGTTGTCACAGCTTTGGCAGGTAAATGGCCCTGCACCGCTGTCGCGACGTGCCTTAAGCGCAGCAATCATCGCGCCAAAGGCAGTTCTTGGCATGTCAGGGGTCGCAGCATCGTGTTTGATGTCGTCGTGATCCGCATCAAACCCGCCCTCTGGAGACAAGTAGTAACCGCCTTCTGTGACGGTCAGCGCAACAATACGGATTGCGGCTTCGGACATGTGGGCAATCAATGGGCCATTGTCGTCCGCGACGTTAATAAACCCGATCATGGACCCTATCACTTCGGCGGATTTACCCTTTGGGTCCAATTCGATCAGCGTGGTGAAACAATCCTGATCCAACAGACGTTCACGTTGTGCCGCATCCCCTGCCCGCACACCCGCGCCAAGAATGGCCCAGTCCTGTGCAAGACCTTGATCCATCAAACGGTGCAGATACCATGCCTGATGCGCACGGTGGAAATTGCCCAAACCGATATGAACAATACCCGCAGACAGCTCATCTCGCTCATAGCGTGGGCCGCGGACTCCGTCTGGCAGATTAGCAATGTTTTCAAGGTTCAGTTTCATCAGCTCATCCATTGGCCGCCATCGACGTTATACGTCTGAGACACGATGTAGTCGGAGTCAGATGACGCCAGAAAGACGGCCATCCCTGTTAAGTCATTTGGGACGGCGAACCGGCCCGCTGGGACGCTTGCTGCGACCTCTGCTTTTTTCTGGCCAGGCTTTTTGCCTTCCAGTTTGGCAAACATTGAATCCACATGATCCCAATGTTCGCCGTCAACCACACCAGGTGCGATCGCGTTTACGTTGATCCCGTGCTTGATCAAGTTGAGACCGGCCGACTGCGTCATCGAAATAACAGCCGCCTTTGTCGAACAATACACCAACACCAAGGGTTCACCCCGCCGCCCGGCTTGGGACGCCATATTGATGATTTTGCCTCCGTGGCCTTGGCTAATCATTTGTTTTGCCGCGGCCTGCATCGTGAACAAGGTACCCGCAACATTCACTGCATAAAGCTTGTCATAACTGGCGCGCGTAATATCGACGGTCTCTGCTGCATCAAACAACGCTGCATTATTCACGAGGATATCAAGCTTGCCCGCTTGGGCGACAACGGACGCGATTGCGTTGTCGATACTGCCTTGGTCGGACACATCAATCTGGACCGGATAAGCGCCCGTTCCGAGGTCGGAGGCGGTCTGCTC
>CALBVZ010000177.1 GCA_937969445.1 uncultured Octadecabacter sp.
AGGCCTTGTTGCAGCAAATAGGGTTCAATCACTTCCTCAAGCGCATCCCGCGCCTCAGACAGCGCGGCCGAGAGGGTTTCAATCCCCACGGGCCCGCCCTGATAGTTCTCCGCGATCAGTCGCAAATAACGCCTGTCCGCACCGTCCAGCCCCAGATGATCTACGCCCAAGCGCGTCAATGAACTGTCTGCGATCTCCTGCGTAACGGTCCCGTCGCCCTCAACAATCGCGAAATCCACGACACGGCGTAGCAAACGCCCCGCGATCCGCGGCGTTCCACGGGCGCGTTTGGCGACTTCTTGCGCGCCATCCGGCGTCGCTGGTGCGCCCATCAAACGCGCGCCACGGGTGACGATTTGATGCAGCTCCTCGGTCGTATAAAACTGCAAACGGGTCGGAATGCCAAACCGGTCGCGCAATGGGGTCGTCAGCAAACCCATGCGGGTCGTGGCCCCAATTAACGTGAACGGCTGCAATTCAATGCGCACAGTGCGCGCGGCAGGCCCTTCCCCGATCACTAGATCCAGCTCGAAATCCTCAAGCGCGGGGTAAAGTACCTCTTCCACCGCCGGATTTAGACGATGGATTTCGTCGATAAACAAAACGTCCCGCGCTTCTAGGTTCGTCAGGATCGCCGCGAGGTCCCCCGCCTTGGCCAGCACAGGGCCAGACGTCATGCGAAACCCGACACCCAATTCACGCGCCATAATCTGCGCCAAAGTGGTTTTGCCCAAACCGGGCGGGCCATGAAACAACGTGTGGTCCATGGCTTCCCCGCGCCGCTTAGCGCTCTCGATGAAAACCTTCAGGTTCGCGCGCGCTTCGGCTTGGCCAATAAATTCGTCCAGCGCCTGTGGGCGCAATGCACGATCATTGTCTTCAGACTGGCGCTGAGGCTGCAAGGATGGGTCTGTGTTGGTCATGTGTTTAGGCCATATCGGATGGTATCGAGACGGTCCATCCATGTGCGTTCGATGCGGATGACATCATCGGCTAACATATCCGGCGACACACGCTCAAGAATCGAGAACCGAAAGTTTACTGGGTCGCGCTGCGCCAATTGGACAGTTACCCCAGCATCACCAGCAACATGCTGCTGCCAACGCCCCAGTAAGTTTACGTCTTCACCGTAGGCCGAGCCAACATAACGCGCTCCATCGCTTTCGTCGATAATCATATAGATGCCGCGCCACTCCCGCAAACGAGACGCCCATGATGAAGGAAGTGCCCGCAACATACCCGCAGAAGGACGCATCTTACGCCAGTTTGGCGGGGCCGCATCAAATGCGCTTTCTGCGTGAATGGCTGAAACTGGAGCGTCGAGCCTATCCGCGAGACGCACATAGGACTGCGTTAACCTTACATCAATAACCAAGCGACCTTGTAATTCTTGGAGTTGATCGTCTAGCTGCAGGTTAAACCAAAGACCTTCCGTCCAACTAGGATCGTCCAACGACGGAAAGTACCCAAAGGTTTTTCGCAACCAATCAACCTCCGGATCGTCGGAAATCTCTGCTTTGGTTTTCAGGATCCCGCCGTGATTACGGTAGAGGCCGGCAAACAACATGGCCGAACGGCCAAGCAGACGGCCAGCACCAACCTTAACGAAGGTCGCGACAAACGACCTGCCTTGTAAAAGAGCACGCTCCGCATTTACCGAGTGTGAAGCCGAGTAAGTTTCCATTGCCGCTCTCCGCGTCCTTACCAATCCCGGTAGCATCGTGAGAAGATCACCTTCGGTTGGCTTGGGCGAATGTAGCATGACGTTAACATCAGTCGGTGCAATGTCTGCTCGCTCCAGCACATCGTTTAAAGTGAACACGCCCTACCCCTTCGGCGCCAGCAATTTTAGCGCCGCGCGGATCAGGGTCGCCGCATCTGCGCCTTCATTCTCACCCGCCGCTTGCACCACAGCACTTGCTGCATCAGATGGCCCATATCCAAGATTGCCCAGCGCCGACAACGCATCAGATTGCGCCGCCCCACTGGCCTCAACGGGTGCGCTGATCGGTTCAAGCACGGCGTCGTCCGCCGCGTCAGCGGTGGGCGACGCCACCCCGCTCGCCCCCGAATTCATAGTTGGCGCAGCTCCGGCCATAGCCATCACGCTATGGGCTTTGTCCTTTAGTTCCAAAATTGTCTTCTTGGCTGTCTTTGGGCCCACGCCCTTGGCCGTGGCCACCGCCGCCCAATCACCCAAGGCAATCGCGCGGCTCACACCATCTGCCCCCAAGGTTCCTAAAATCGCCATTGATGCCTTCGCGCCGATACCTTGCACCGACATAAGCAACCTGTGCCACTCTTTTTCCACCAAGGTCGAAAACCCGAACAACTGCAAAAGGTCTTCGCGCACCAGCAAATCAGTATAGAGCGCAACGGCCTCGCCCGCGCTTGGCAAAGTCGCCATGACGCGGTCACTGACATATACGATGTAGCCCACACCTTTCACGTCAATCAGCACATGGTCGGCTGCGCGGTATTCCAGCCGTCCCGCAATACGCCCGATCATGCCATTGCCCTCTTGCGCACCGCGGGTGCGACCCTCGCAGTTGCGCGTGCCGATTGCAGGTGGTGCGCGTGGCATATCGCAATCGCCAAGGCATCCGCCGCGTCTGGCCCCGCCAAATCAACACCAGGCAATTGCAGCTTCACCATATGAGCAATCTGCGCCTTATCCGCATGTCCCACACCGACAACCGCTTTCTTGATCGCATTCGGCGCGTATTCCCCCACGGCCAGTCCTGCGCGCGCAGGGACCAGCATTGCGACACCGCGCGCCTGCCCCAGTTTCAGTGTTGCGGCCCCATTTGAATTCACAAAAGTTTGCTCAACCGCGGCGCCCTCAGGGGCATATTCTGCGAAAATTGCTTCTAGTTGATCATGAAGCGCCAACAACCGTTCTGCCAAATCGCCTTTGCCTGACTTGCAAACACCATTTGCAACATGGCTTAGCCGTGACCCATCAACGTGAATCACCCCCCAACCCATGTTCACCAAACCTGGATCAATGCCCAAAATCCGCATGCTCGACCTCTTTTCTTATTCGTTAATCACTCGTTAGCACAAAACGCGAACACCCGCCTAGTCTTTTCGACATTTACGCCACAGACGCGTCAGCCACACTCGCCACATTTGAGGTTCAAAAACGTCCACCTTGACCACGAAACCGACGCTTCCCTACGGCACTTGATGCTTAATTTACTGGCGATCTGCCTGCTTTTTGCGCCATGCGAAAACCGCATGTCACCCATGTCAAAATGGCACTGGTTAGTCGCAGAAAGAGATCCTAATTGCGCCACAGAACGACAGATAAACTTTAACGGCGCTCGCCCACATTTTCAGGAAACTTCACCATGGCAGCCATCGCTTTCCGCACTGCAAACGCAAAATCCGGTTTTTCCCTTGTTGCCATGATTGGCACATTCGTTTCTTGGAATGACCGTCGCATGACACGCAACACACTTAGCAAATTGTCCAACCGTGAGCTGGACGATATCGGCCTCGTGCGCGGTGACATCGAAGACATCGCCCGCGGCAACCTTATCCGCTAATAGCGACTAGGTTTTCGGCCTTTAGCCGGAACAATGAAATGACAAAGGCCGCGTCCAAATCAATGGACGCGGCCTTTTTGTGTTCCTGAGGAAGAAACGAAATCTTTTGTTTTCAGCGCATTCTATATCTGGAAGAAAAACTGCTTAAGGTAGCCACCAACGGCGACAGTCACAGGATCTTCCTGCATCAAAACAGCGCCGGCCTTCTCAATTACGGAGCCAGACCGCAAACCTTCAACCTTTTCCGCATAATTCCCTGCACCAAGCTGCGCAAACAGCAGCGCCTTAAATGCGAAAAATATAACGACGATCAGGAATGCGCCTTTTAACGGAAATGCAGGGCGAACCAGACGTGGACGCGACCGGATGAGGCCATCCTTGCCAACACGGCGAACAACGCCATTGCGGCGCATGCGCTCATGGTTGCGGACAACTTTGTTTATGCGTTTGTCTAAAGAAGCGTCGATAGTCATTTGGCAGCCTACTTGTTACTCGGCCCCCACCGAACATGGCTAAAATCCCCCTCAAATGCGGCAAGAATGTGGCAAGCCGGTAAATTTAAGGCAAAAACTGCGATAAATGCGGTTTTACTATGTTTCTTTACGTAGAGTTAACGTCGACCAATCACCAATCTGATCGTGTTGAACCAAATTGTATCCATTGCGTGAATAAACGCCGATAATTTCCGCAGCCTGTTCGTTCAAAAGCCCCGACAGAATCGCGAATCCCCCGGGCTTGGCGTTCGTGGCCATATCCGGTGCCAGCATAATCAGCGGCCCCTTAAGGATGTTTGCGAAAATCAAATCAAAGGGTGCTGCGTCCGCCAGTGCGCCATCATCAAACCCAGCAGCCGTGACACAGGCAACGGCCCCCGCCATGCCATTGGCTGCCATGTTCGCCTCGGCAACGTCCACGGCCACAGGATCAATATCACTTGCGATCACCTTGGCATCCGTCGTACGCGCCGCTGCCATCGCCAGAACGGCCGTCCCACATCCAACGTCAGCCACGTCTTCAAACACTTCGCCGTCATTCAACAGCCGATCAAAGGCGCGCAAGCATCCCAGCGTTGTCCCGTGATGCCCCGTGCCAAACGCCATTGCCGCATCAATCAGTAATCCAATTCGGCCTTCGGGAAGCAATTCAGCATCGTGCGATCCATAAACGAAGAACCGCCCGGCCTCGACGGGGGGCAGCTCGCGTTTCACATGAGCGACCCAATCGGTTTCCGGCACCTCGGACACCACAAATGGCTTTGCGCCAAACGTCGCAGCCAACAGCGCAAGCGATGCGCCATCCGGTTCGCCCTCGAAGTATCCCCCAACTTCCCAAAGCCCGCTGTCGTCTTCCACTTCAAACACGCCAACGCCCGTCGGTGCAGGGTCCATCCCCTCCATCGCGTCGCTCATCGCTTGCGCGGCGGGTTTGCCCATCATCGTGGTCAGTGCTGTGAAGGTCGTCATTGTCTACTCCGCAAGTTGCGCCCGCAGGCGTGCAAATACTGTTTCGTTTCCCTCAACCGGATGGCGCGGGATTAATAAGGACAGGGCCAGTGATACGATCGCCATCCCCGCAGCGCACAAAAACACCAAACCCGGCGATGAAAGCCATAGATACCCCAACAGGGCTGGCAAGAACACGGCCGCGATATGGTTGATCGTAAAGGCCACGGCAGCCGTGGGCGCAATATCCTGTGGATCGGCGATCTTTTGGAAATAGGTTTTCAACGCCAGCGCAAGACTGAAGAAAATCGCGTTCGTCACATACAAAGCCGCCGCAAGCGTTTCGCCCCAATCAAGGTAATATAGGCCCGCATATAGCAGAAAGATCGCCACCAGCCCGACGTATTCCACAACCAACGCAAAGCGTTCCCCAAACATTTGCACCACACGCCCGATCAAAGGCGCAGTTATCATTGTCACAACAAGCGTGATCAACAGCAACGATGTCATCTCACTTACTTTGTAGCCGAATTTCTCGACCATCATGAAGCCCGCAAACACAACGAAAATCTGGCGCCGCGCACCGGACATGAATTGCAGCGCATAATAGAGCCAGTACCGCTTGCGCAGGACAAACTGTGTGCGTTGTGGGTTGGGGCTTTCGAATTGCGGATACGCAAACAAACAAAACAACGCCACAAGCGCCGTGATCCCACCCGACACCCAAAACACGAGCGAATAAGAAAGGTCGTATTTTTCCCATGTTAGCACGATCAATACATAGGCTAAAAACGTCGCCCCCGATCCGGCTGTGATAATCCAGCCCAACGTTTGCGGCGCGCGCGCCTTGTTGATCCATTGCAACTGCAGGCTCTGGTTTACGGTCTCGTAATAGTGGAACCCGATGGAACTCAGCATCGTAATTACCAAAATGCCACCCATTGACGGGAACTGCGCCGTCAACGCCGTCGCGACCCCCAGTAAAACGAGCGACACCAACCCCAGCACTTGTTCTCGAAACAGCAGCAACAATACGATCACGCCAATCGCAAGGAACCCCGGGATTTCACGCACGGTGTGCAACCACCCGATGTCCGCCCCATCAAAACCCGCAACCTCAATTACGAAATTGTTCAGCAGCGCGATCCACGTCGAAAACGCAATCGGCATCATCGCCGCCATCAAAAACAACAACGTCACCGGACGGCGCCATAACGGCAGCTTTTGCGCATCAAAGAGGGAAACTGTCTTCATACGTCGGCTCTACGCTTGCCCACCACATTTGTCGAACCCGCATTTGACTGTACTCTCCTTGGCAGGAGGCCACCATGAGCGATAAAATAGACGTCCAAAACATCAACACCCCCGGCAAAACCATCCGCGTAAACGCTGCAAAGTATGCGGCAATGAAACTCGCAATGCTCAAGGTGATGACGAAAACCGCCCCCGGTGACACCGCGAAAGACATTAAAGAAGCCGCCATAGCGCATTTGCCGGATGATCTATTCCCCGCAGGCGCGACTTCTGGATGGTGGCAAAAGACCGTGCAACTTGATCTCGAAGCCAAAGACATCATCAAACGCACCAACACCAAACCCCTTAGGTTTCACCTAACCTGACCGCAAAAACCGCGCCCCGTTTGCTTTTGTTTCATAAATATCCCAGGGGGAGTCCGCAGGACGGGGGACTGGTCCCCCTCCACCGCCCGCCGCAGGCGCAGTCAACTCCACCTCAATAAAAACTCTGCGGATCAATATCGATCGCCATGCGCAACTCGCCACGCAGCTTGAATTGCCCCGCCCACGCCGCAAGCGCCTGTTGCAGGGGCGCTGATTTCTCTGCCTTCACCAGAAGACGTACACGGTGCCGTCCGCGTATCCGTGCAATCGGTGCAGGTGCGGGTCCGAAAACCTGCGCCCCGATTTTGCGCAGCGGCCCATCCATCCGCGCCATTTCGGTGCCCAGATCAAACACCTCTTGCACGTTGGTCGAACTCAACACGATCCCCGCCATCCGTCCATATGGAGGGACACCTGCGGCTTTGCGTTCACCCGCTTCTGCCGCCCAAAACGCTTCCTCATCACCGCCCAGAATTGCGCGAATGACAGGGTGTTCTGGCTGGAATGTCTGCAGTACCGCCTCCCCCGCGATCTCGGCCCGCCCAGCACGCCCAGCCACCTGACGCATCAGTTGAAACGTGCGTTCAGCCGCGCGCAGATCACTTCCCTGCAACCCAAGGTCCGCATCGATTACCCCCACCAGCGTCAGCTTGGGGAAATTGTGCCCCTTAGCCACCAGCTGCGTGCCAACAATCACATCCGCCTCACCGCGTGCGATGCTTTCGATATGTTCTTTCAGCGCACGCGCTGATCCGTACAGGTCCGAACTCAGAACCGCGATCTTGGCATCCGGAAACAGCGCCTGCGCCTCTTCGGCCATGCGCTCCACACCAGGGCCAACGGGGGCCAGCTTATCCTCGGCCTCACAGCTTGGGCAGACTGTCGGCATCGGTTTCGTCTCACCGCATTGATGGCACATCAGCCGTTTCAGAAAACGGTGCTCAACCATCGTCGCATCGCAATCATCACACCCAATTTGATGGCCACAAGCCCGACAGATCGTAACAGGGGCATAGCCGCGTCTGTTCAGGAACAACAACGACTGCTCGCCCTTTTCCAAACGGCTTTCGACCATTTTTTGCAACGACGGGGAGACCCAACGCCCACCTGGCAAATCCTCAACCCGCATATCAATTGCGGACATCTCCGGCAAAACTGCATCGCCATAGCGCGACGCCAGCGTCACGCGGGCGTATTTCCCTGCCTCGACGTTCGCCCAGCTTTCCAAAGACGGCGTAGCGCTTGCCAACACTACTTGCGCCGAATTCAGCGACGCCCGCAGCACCGTCATATCCCGCGCGTTATAAAGAACCCCGTCTTCCTGTTTGTAAGACGTGTCATGTTCTTCATCCACGACGACCAGTCCCAAATCACGATACGGCAAAAACAACGCAGATCGCGCGCCCACAATAAGCTGTGCGTCCCCCTGCCCAACCATGCGCCAGCAGCGGCGACGTTCTGTCATCGTCACGCCGGAATGCCACTCGGCGGGCTTCATCCCGAACCGCGCTTCGACCCGTGTGATGAACTCACTCGTCAGGGCGATCTCGGGCAACAGAACCAACGCTTGTCGTCCGGTATGCAAACACTCTGCCACGGCCTCAAGGTAAACTTCAGTCTTGCCCGACCCTGTAACGCCTTTCAGCAAAGTCGTGCCGTATTTTCCGGATCGAACAGCTTCGCGTAGGATCATCGCGCCAGCGGTTTGGTCTTCGGTCAGGTCTTTACTGCCAAAGTCTGGGTCCAGCCGTGGATAGGGCAAGTCACGCGGGCTGTCTTCTTCGGATACCGCGCCCAGTTTAACCAAACCCTTCACAACAGAACTTGTGACGCCCGCCATGTCCGCAACTTCTTTTAGGGTAAACGCCAAACCGCCGTATTCACGCAAGACGTCCAACACTTTGGTACGCGCTTCGGTCATCCGAACAGGTTCCACAGTCCCCAGCCGATAAACCTTTCGCATACTTGGTGCATCCCCAAGCCCCGGTGCGCGGGTCGCAAGGCGCAACATCGCGCTCATCGGGGTCAGGGTGTAATCCGCCGCCTTGCGCAAAAACTGGCGCATTTCATCGGCCATGGGTGCCACATCCAGCACGCGGATGACGGAACGCACCTTTTTGATATCCCAGTCCCCTTTGCCACTGCCCCAAACCACACCAAGCACCTTGCGCGGGCCCAAAGGCACTTCGACAAACGCCCCCAAATGGCACCCACCTTCGGGCGCTTTGTAATCCAACACGCGGTCTAATGGTTGCGCCGTTATAACGCCCACCAGCTCACCTTCATGGAAGAAATCGCGGCTCATGCAGCGGCCTTGCGCAATGTCGCCGTTAGAACGCCCATGCCCATCAAAACACCGCCCCCGATGCGGGTCATCCAACCCAGAACTGCAGGTCGACGGATGGTGGTGCGCAACCGGTCCGCAAGAAGCGCGTAGATCAGGACGTTAGCGGCGGCGAGGCTGACAAAGGTAGCAATAAGAATGGTAAACTGCGGCAGCAACGCGGCCTCGGTACGGATGAACTGCGGTACGAACGCGATGAAAAACACGATGCTTTTGGGATTAAGCGCCGTAACAACACAAGCGTTGCGAAACACCGCCCCCGCGCTGAGCTGCGGCGCATCCTCAATTTTACCTAATGTTGTGCTGCCTGCACTGCGGATCATGCCGATCCCCATCCACACAAGATAGATCGCGCCGACCCACTTTAGCACAGTGAACGCCGTGGCCGAGGCCAAAACCAGCGCCCCAAGTCCTACCAAGGACCCCGTCATCGCAATGAAATCGCCCAATGCGACGCCCGCCGCAGACGCAACCGCCACGCGGCGACCTTGCGTCAGCGCATAGGTCAAAACCAAAACAATCGTTGGGCCAGGAATGATCAACAGTGCCACCGTTGCCATCACAAAAGTCATCCAGATTGATAGGTCCACGAGATTCTCCTGAAGCGGTTCGAATTGGTATTAGACACCTGCACATAAAGACGTACAACCGCCCCTTCCAGTCTCATCCTCTTTGCGGTATCCATCCCCAAATTCATTCATCAGCCGGAGCGCAGCCCCATGAAATTCTTCGTAGACACCGCAGACGTCGCCGCCATTGCAGAGCTTAACGACCTTGGAATGGTTGACGGAGTCACAACAAACCCGTCCATCATCGCCAAATCCGGTCGTGACATTCTGGAAGTCACCAAAGAAATTTGTGATCTGGTCGACGGCCCAGTTTCCGCCGAGGTCGTTTCTTTGGACGCGGATGGCATGATCGCAGAAGGCCGCAAGCTCGCGAAGATCGCGGATAACATCACGGTAAAAGTTCCGCTCACATGGGATGGCTTGAAGGCGTGTAAGGTTTTGTCCAGCGAAGGCACAATGGTTAACGTCACACTATGCTTTAGCGCCAACCAAGCACTGCTGGCTGCGAAAGCCGGTGCGACATTCATTTCCCCGTTCATCGGCCGTTTGGATGACATCAACCTTGATGGTCTTGAGCTGATCGAAGACATCCGCACGATCTATGACAACTACGGTTTTGAAACGCAGATCCTTGCGGCGTCCATTCGCAACGCCAACCACATGTCTGAATGCGCGAAAATTGGTGCGGACGTTTGCACCGCACCGCCAAACGTCATCAAAGCGATGGCGAACCACGTGCTGACGGACAACGGCCTGGCCGCGTTCATGAAAGACATCGAAAAAGCGAACATCAAGATCGTTTAAATTTCGCCTGCGGCGGGCGGGGGGCGCACCAAAGGTGCGCAAGAAAGAAAGTGGGGGCCAGCCCCCGTCCTTCGGACTCCCCCGGGATATTTATGAAACAAAAGCAAATAGCAGAGTGGCACTTTACATGAGTGTCACCCTGCAACACTTTGGATTCATCATAAATAAAGCTATCCGTAGCGTGTGCGTGTCTGCTACATATTCCTCAACAATAAAATGAGACGAGTATGAGCAGCGATCCCCTTCTGACCGATGACGTTCGGTCAAAAATCATGTCCGATCCTTCGGTTCTTCTGGAAGATCAAGATGTTATGCGTGCGCTTGTCGCCGCAAACGAAAGTGCGCAAGGCAGCAATATTGTAGATCTGCGTGGTATCGCGATGGAGCGCCTTGAATCACGACTTGATCGTTTAGAGGACACGCACCGCAACGTAATCGCTGCGGCCTATGAGAACCTTGCAGGTACAAATCAAATCCATCGCGCGATTTTGCGGATGATGGACGCCACAAAGTTTGAACCATTCCTGAAAGAACTACGCGGCGATGTCGCCGATATTTTGCGCGTAGATGCCGTGCGTTTGGTTCTTGAGTCCGTCACGCCAGAAGCCGACCCTGCAATCTCTAAGCTAGGCGATGTTTTGTCTGTCGCCGAGCCCGGCTTCGTGCGTGACTACATCACGCACGGCCGATCCGTTACGGCCCGCCAAGTGACACTACGTCAAGTGAAAACCGACGACACAGCAATTTTCGGTGATAAGGCAGACTACATCCGCTCCGAGGCCTGCTTGCAGCTTGATCTCGGTGAAGGGCGTTTGCCGGGTATGTTGATTTTTGGTGCCGAAGACCCGCATCAATTCACCCCGCAGCAGGGCACGGATTTGTTGACGTTCTTTGCGGGTGTGTTTGAGCGTTCATTGCGGCGCTGGTTAAGCTGATGATTTCGCCCGCCATGTCCGCCGCCCTGGACAGCTGGCTGGCGCATCAACGCGCGCTTAAAGGCGCGGCTGAGAACACGATCACGGCCTATCAGACGGACCTTTTGGGGTTCCTTAACTTCATGACGCAATACCACGGTGAAGCGCAGGGCCTTGGCCCGATTTCGCGCATCACTGTCAGCGATATGCGGGCTTGGATGGCATCCGAGCGTGCACGCGGCGTTGC
>CALBVZ010000178.1 GCA_937969445.1 uncultured Octadecabacter sp.
CGCGCCTTGATCGCGCGTTGCAATTGGCCAACCGCTACGCACCTGATCGCGTTTCCAACCTGATGAGTGTTGGCGGAACGCAGCAAGTTATGTTGCGCGTGCGTTTTGCTGAAATGCAGCGTTCGGTTTCCAAGTCGCTTAGCTCCTCCCTTTCTTTGGGTGGTAGCACATTGGGCGGTGATCTTGGCCTTTCGGCGGGTACCGGCACGACTGTCGGCTCAACCGCGCAGAACTTAGCACTCAGCGGTACAACGCCGGCAGGCAACGACAATGCTGGCGCATTCCTGTTCGGATTCAACGCTGGTGGCGTCGAAGTTGGCATTCTTTTGGAAGCTTTGGAAAGCCGCGGCGTCGTACGCACACTTGCAGAACCGAATTTGACGGCCCTGTCCGGTCAAGAAGCCAGTTTCCTCGCCGGTGGCGAGTATCCCGTGCCAATCTCGCAGGACGGAGGTTCTGTAACCGTTGAATATAAGCCATTCGGCATCGAACTGTTCTTTATTCCGCGTGTTATTGATGGCGACATCATCAACCTTGAACTTAAGGCTTCTGTTAGCTCGCTTGATCCAACCAATGGTTTCTCGCAGAACGGCTTTAGCATTGCGGCGTTCAAAACGCGCGAAACATCCACAACGGTTGAAATGCGTGACGGCGAAAGCTTCGCAATCGCCGGGCTTTTGTCTGACGACTTCGTGGATCTGTCCGGTCAGGTTCCTTGGGCGGGTGACATTCCTGTTCTTGGCGCATTGTTCCGTTCCGCTGAATACAGCCGCCAACAAACAGAGCTGGTTATCATCGTAACACCGCATCTTGTAACGCCGACCCGTGGCGAAGCCCTTGCGCTTCCGACTGATCGTGTACGCCCCCCTACCGAACGTGATTTGTTCCTCTTTGGTCGCGTCGCGGCAGAGGACGCACCACAACGCGGTGGCGCTGGTGAGGTTGCACGACAGGACTTCAGCGGTTCATATGGCTACGTGTTGGACTAAATGATGGGATTCGGGGCAATGAAAACGACAGCAGTTTTGACCGCAGCAGTGCTTGCCCTAACGGGCTGTACTGGTGGCACCGGCGCGCAGTGGCGCGATTTCAACACCCGCGAAGCTGGGTCTGAGATTGATACAGGCTACTTTGGAAACGCGACCATGAACAACAACCACGTCCAAACTGGACAGGGTAGTTTCACGATCAACCTGAACCGCCGTTTCTCAGCTGAAGTGAACACGACGGTTACTTTCCCGTTTAATTCCACAGTGTTAGATGCGACTGCACGTGCGACCTTGCAGCAGCAAGCATCGTGGATCCGGCAGTTCCCTGAGGTGCGTTTCAAGGTGTTTGGCCACACTGACTTGGTTGGTTCAACGTCTTACAACCGCAGTTTGGGTCTGCGCCGCGCAGAAGCGGCTGTTCTTTACCTGACAAGTCAGGGTATTGACCGCAGCCGTCTGGAAGCAGTTGTATCCTTTGGTGAAACACAGCCATTAATCGTGACAGAAGGCCAAGAACGCCGAAATCGTCGCACAGTGACTGAGGTTTCCGGCTTTGTTCAGTCCCACCCAACGGTGATGGACGGGCAATACGGCGCAATCATTTTCCGCGAATACGTCACAAGCGCGACAGCACCTACAACGGTTGGTGGCGGCGGTGGCGGTGGTGATTTCAACCCTGGCGGCGGCTAAAACATCAGCAAAACATAGCGTTTCAGGGGCCTTTCGGGGCCCCTTTTTCGTTTCCAGGCGCGCTTTAGATATGGAAACAACCCTCTGAAATTCTCGTTACCGTCTCCAAATACCGCACAAATGGGCAGATGTAGCCGCATTCCTGCCCACATTCGTCAGCATAAACACTCCTAACAAGGCCCCCAATGCGACTTGCGTTCGGGGCCAAAGGACAGAAGTGGCGCAAAATAAGCGCGCCGTCGATCTGGTGTAAAAGGACGAAAAGGCAATGAGTAGTACGCATATGTTACAGCCTGAACCACAACCAATCACTGCATGCACAGTGAGCCGTGATGTACAAAATTTTGATCTTCTGATCGAAGACATGGAATCCTGCCTGGGCGAAAGCTGGGGTGATTTAGGGTTTGGTGATGCATTGCCGTTCCTTGAACAGCCCGAGGCGGCTGATCTAGAATTCATTGCAATCGCGCTGGATGCCGATGATGAGGGCGATTTGTCCATCATCGCCGAGATCGTCCGCGCCGCAAAACAACGAAATATCAAGGTATTACTGATCGCTGAGGACGTATCCCCTGCGTCTTTGCACGAATTGCTGCGCGAAGGCGGCGACGAATTCGTCCCCTACCCGCTTCCCGAAGGCGAGCTTGCACAGGCGATCGACCGCGTTCTGACGCCGCCAGAGCCGGCGCAAGTCGCACCAGAAATCCAAAACAAACTAAAAGCCACAGACGACCACAACGGTGTCGTAATTCCGGTTCAGGGCATGTCTGGTGGCACAGGTGCGACGACTTTGGCTGTGAACCTCGCATGGGAACTCGCGAATATGGAACCCCCAAAGGTCAAAGGCGTCGACGCACCGCCAAGCCCGCGGGTTTGTATTCTCGATTTCGACTTCCAGTTCGGTTCCGTGTCCACCTATCTAGACCTGCCGCGCCGCGAGTCCGTCTT